>JAKZXM010000026.1:0-11580 GCA_047514975.1 Rhodospirillales bacterium | reverse complement strand
CGAACACAAGCGCGCGGGCACCCCGGCGGCCGCGATCGCCGCCGGCGCCGATTACCTGGTGGTGGGCCGGCCCATCATCAACGCGCCCGACCCGCGCGCCGCCGCCGCCCGTCACATCGAAGAGATGCGGGCCGCCTTCGACCGGCTCTCCTGAGCGTCCCGAGCCCGTCGCGGCCCTTCCCCCTCGCGCCCCCACCGTCCCGCGTTGCGGGCCGCCAAGCGATGTGAAACACTCTGCGCCCGGCGGAGAATGGACCGAAAAGTTCCCAGGAATCCTGATGGCCGAACCTCCACGACCATTCGCCGAAAGCTCCTCCGCCGGGATTGCAACCGGGGCGGCCGGCGCGGCGACGCCGACAACCGAAAGCCGGGGGCTCGCCGAGACCGTGGTGGCCTCGCTCGTCGAAAGGTTGTACGCCGAGGCGCGGCGCAAGGGCGGCATGCTCTCGCTCGAGGACCTGGATTCGCTCGCCCGCGAGCTTCAGGCAAAGACCGAGACCCTCCAGGCCATCTTCCAGGAGTCCTTCGAGGCCTACGTGCGCGCGCGCGAACACGCGGCCTGGGAGCAGTCGCGCCAGTTCCCGTTCGACCGTCTGATCGTCCGCAAGTTCGCCCATCTGTTTCCCCAGGATCAGGCCACCAAACTGGGCGTCGGGATCATCTCGCGGCGCATGTTGCCGGGCTTCTTCATCGCGCTGGGAATGATGCTGGGCGAAGAGGTGGTGGAGAGCTACCAGGAACGCGGCCGCCGCATCATCGAGCGGCTCACCGATCCCGCGACGGACGATCTCGACTGGTACTGGGCCTACGACGACGACGAGGCGAACGCCGTGGTGCTGGAGGCGCTCGCCGCCATGGCGCTCTACTTCGACTCGCTCGAGAAGCGCGTGGGGTGGTTCGTCGAGCTGGTCAACGACCACTTGGGGCCGGCCGACGTCAAACGCGAGGGCGAGTCCGCCGCCACCTGGGAGTTCGCCCCCCACGACTTCATACGCTTCCTCAAGGCGCTGTTCCGGGACTTGCGCGAGGCCATGGAGACCGAGATCGGGCGGCTGAGGATCACCCGGGCGCACGGCGCCGAGGCCTGCGCGAAGCTCGCCGACATCATGGCCCGGATCGACGCCGCGATTGAACGCGAAGAGGTGTGAGCCGGAACGAGGGAGCGTGAACCGCGCTGACGCCGAGCCTCCCGGCCTCTCCTCACTTGCGCTTGAGCAGGAACTCGCGGCCGGCCTTGACGCTTGGGACGCCGTCGTAGGCGACGATGTCGGCGGTTGCGTAAGTCTCGGCCCAGGTGTCGGGCAAGTAGGACCCGGTGCCGATGACGTCGATGGGCGCGCCCACGTCCGCCATGACCTTGCACTTGTCCACGTTGAAGCCGGACGAGGCCACGATCTCGACCTTGTCGAAGCCGGCCTCGTCGAGCCGTTCGCGCATGTGGAAGATGGCGGCCGCCGACACGCCGGTGCCGGTGAGATACCGGAGCTCGGTGTCGCTGCGGTAACGGCGCACCGCGAGCGGCACGTGACGCTCGAGCACGGCATACGATTCGGCCGGACCCAACCCCTCGACGAAGCGCCCGCCGTGGGTGTCGACGCGCAAACCCAGCCGTCCGTCGGCCGCCATCTCGGAAAACCGCCGGCAGACGTCGAGCGCGTCGGTCACCTCGCGGCCGAAATAGTCCACCAGCACGATCATGTCCTGGCCGGGGAAGGTCTCGGCGTACATCTCGGCGGCGCGGACGGTCGAACCGGCGTAGCCGACCAACGCGTGCGGCATGGTGCCGAGGCCGGCGTCGTTGCCGAAGTAATGCGCGGTCGCGTCGTTGGCGTTGCCCAAGAAGCCCTTGGCGCCGGCTTGCGCCTGGGCGGCATGCGAGCCGACGGCGGCCGCATAGGCCATGAGCTCCTCCATCTCGGTGCCGGCGCAGTGCCGCGCGTCCATGGCGAGGAACGCGACTCCGGGCAGATCGACGCACATGGTGAACGCGTTGTAGGCGGCCACGCACGCGGCGCCGAGTTTTTGGAGATAGAGGGTCTCGAGATCGACCAGGTGGTAGAGCGAGCCGGTGACGTAAACCAGCGGTTCGCCGGCGCCGACCCAATCGCCCTCGGCGAAGTTCTGTTGGATTTCGAACGGGGTCCCGCGCGCCGCGGCCACGGACTCCAACCATTCGACCATCAGGCGCGGCGTGAAGATGACGGGGCGGCGCATGAAGATCGCGTAGGTGACGCGCCGGTCGCCGAAGCGCAGCACCGTCTCCTTCGTCTTGACGAAATAGCGGTCGGTCCAACGCGCGATCGAGTCGGTGTCCGGCCAGCGCGCGCCGGGGGCTCGCTTGTCGTTCATGGCTTGGGCGCGCCCGCGCTCAGGACGCCCCGATCGTAGCGGCGCGTTCGCTGACGCGCCCCATCTTCAGCATCTCGGCGACGAGGAACGCGAGTTCGAGCGCCTGCTCCGCGTTCAGCCGCGGGTCGCAGTGAGTGTGATAGCGGTCCGAGAGGTTGGCCTCGGTGATGGCCTTGGCGCCGCCCACGCATTCGGTGACGTTCTGGCCGGTCAACTCGAAATGGACGCCGCCGGCGTGGGTCCCTTCAGCCTTGTGGATGGCGAAGAACGACTGAACCTCGGCGAGGATCCGGTCGAAGTGACGCGTCTTGTACCCGTTCGCGCTCTTGACCGTATTTCCGTGCATGGGATCGCAAGCCCAGACCACGGTGCGGCCCTCGGCGGCGACGCGGCGGATCAGGCGCGGAAGCTCTCGTTCCACCTGGTCCCAGCCCATGCGGGCGATGATGGTCAGGCGTCCGGGCTCGTTCGCGGGATTCAAGGTGTCGATGTTGCGGATCAGCTCGTCCGCGTCCGTCGTGGGGCCGGCCTTGATGCCGAGCGGATTGCCGATCCCGCGCAGGAACTCGACGTGGGCGCCGTCCGGCTGCCGGGTCCGGTCGCCGACCCAAAGCAGATGCGCCGAGGTGTCGTACCAATCGCCGGTGGTCGAATCAACGCGCGTCATCGCTTCTTCGTAAGGAAGCAGCAGCGCCTCGTGGGAAGTAAAGAAGTCGGTCTCGCGGATCTGCGGCGTCGTCTCCGAAGTCAAGCCGCAGGCCGCCATGAATTCCAACGCCTCGTCGAGGCGGTCGGCGAGATCGCGGTAGCGCCCGCCGAGCGGGCTGTCGGCGACGAAGCCCAGGTTCCACTGGTGCACCTTGTGCAAGTCCGCGTATCCGCCCTGGGCGAACGCGCGCAGCAGGTTCAACGTCGCCGCCGACTGGTTGTAGGCCTGGACCAGGCGCTGGGGATCGGGGGTGCGGGCCTCGGGCGTGAACTCCATGGCGTTGATCATGTCGCCGCGATAGGCCGGCAGGGTGACGTCGCCGACGGTCTCGACGTCGGCAGACCGCGGCTTCGCGAACTGGCCCGCGACCCGGCCCACCTTGATCACCGGGCACGCCGCGCCGTAGGTCAGCACCACGGCCATCTGAAGAAGCACGCGAAAGGTGTCGCGGATGTTGTCGGGGTGGAACTCGGCGAAGCTTTCGGCGCAGTCGCCTCCCTGGAGCAGGAACGCGCGTCCGTCCGCGACCTTGGCGAGCGCGTCCTTGAGCCGCCGCGCCTCGCCGGCGAAGACCAGCGGGGGATAGCCTCGAAGCCGCTCCTCCACCGCGCCCAGGGCGGCGGGGTCCGGGTATTCGGGCACCTGGACGATGGACTTGCGGCGCCAGCTTCCGTGCGTCCATTTCTCGGCCATCGAAGACCTCGCGGCTCACAGCCCCGGAAAAACGCAAGCCTATACGCCCGTTGCCCCCGATATTCAAGGAATCGGCCCCGTCGCCTCGCGCCCGCTTCCCCGGCCCACCCCGCTCGGCTAGGTTTCCCCTCGCCGCCCCTGCCAGGGGGTGATGTGCGGACATGGAGACGTCCCGTGCTCGAGCTTTACACCTGGACCACCAACAACGGGCGCAAGCCCATCGTCTGCCTCGAGGAGATGGGGCTCGACTACGACCTCCACTGGCTCGACATCTGGAAGGGCGAGACCCGGACGCCCGAGTACGCGAAGCTCCACCCCGTCGGCATGATCCCGGCATTGGTGGACAGCGACGGGCCCGACGGCGAGAGCCTGACGGTCTGGGAATCCATCGTGATCCTGATGTATCTGGCCGAGAAGACCGGAATGTTCCTGCCGACGGACGCCAAGGGCCGGATCGAGGTGCTGGAGTGGACGCAGTTCCACGGCGCCACCGCGGCCCCGATCTTCGATCAGTTCATCCACTTCACGCGCGACGAGACGGGCGAGACGCCCCCCGCCATCATCGACATGGTGAACCAGACGTCGGAACGCCGGCTCGGCGTTTATGATCGCCAACTCGAAGGGCGCGAATACCTATGCGACGCGTTTTCCATCGCCGATATGGCCAATTACCCGCTGATGGTGGTGGTCAGTCGCCTCGGCATGCGCTTCGATAAGTATCCGAACCTGAGCGCCTGGTTCGAACGCATGGGCGCGCGCGCCGGCGTCGCGCGCGGCATGACGATCGCGCCTGCGGGCGAGGAAGCGGTGCCCACCGCCCGGGGTCGCGGATCGCCGACTATTTGGCCCGTGGGCTAGACCAGATCGCGGTCGGTCGGAATCGCTTAATCGCGATTCACCGATCGCGTGAATCTGGTCGCCACCATTGATGTCGAGCGGATTCACGCGATTGTTTGGTACCGGATCGCGGTTCCAATCAACCGCGATCCGCTCTAAGCCCGTGGGCTGAGCCCGCGGCTCTTCATCCGCCGGATCAGGATTTCGATCCGGTCCTGGCCGAAGAAGGGCTCGCCCTCGAACACCATGGTGGGCACGCCCCAGTGCCCGGCGGCGGCAAGGGCGGCCGCGTTCTCCTCCGCCACCGCATCGAGGCCGCTGGCATTCGCGGCCACCGCTTCCTCCATCGAAGCGGCGTCGAGGCCTGCCCGCGCGATCGCGTCGGCAAGGTGGGTCCCGGTGTCCCAGCCGTCGACGCGGCCCGAAAAGATGATGCCCGAGACCTCGTCGGCGAAGGCGAGGCCACGACCGCGACGCTCGGCCTCGATCGCCAGCCGTGTCACCCGGCGGATGGTGGGCTGTTCGGCCCCCACGCGGAAGGGGTCGCGCTGCATGACGATGGGGTCGGGACGCGGCCAGGCGAAGGGAATGCCGTGGAATTCGGCGACGCGGGGCGCGTCGCGGACCACGTAGGGCGAGAACGCGACGTCCGCACCGGCGGCGCCGTCGCCGCGTCCCAATCGGATATTGCGCTCCACCAGCTCGGGCCTGCGGACCGCCAGCGGATAGACGGCGCGCAAGCGCACGTCCGCGTCATGGTCTTCGGCCAGGCGGACCATGCGCCCGACTGCGAGGTACGAATACGGGCTGCGAAACGAGTAGTAGAGATCGAGTGCAAGCGTCATCGCCGGCCCCCTCGGCGAACGGCCCGCGCGGGATGCCGGGGCCGCTTCTCGCTGAGCGTCACGAATTCCTCCGCCGCGCTCGGGTGGATGCCGACGGTAGCGTCGAACTGGGCCTTGGTCGCCCCGCACGTCATGGCGACGGCGAGGCCCTGGATGATCTCGGGCGCGTCGGTTCCGACCATGTGGCACCCCACGACCCGATCGGATCGTGCGTCAACGACGAGCTTGACGAGCGTCGATTCGTCGCGCCCGGATAGGGTGTGCTTCAGCGGCCGGAACCGCGAAATGTAGACGTCGACCTCGGAATGGCGGGCGCGGGCCTCGTCCTCGGTGAGACCGACCGACGCCAAGGGCGGCTGGCTGAAGACGGCGGTCGGAATGTCGGCGTAATGCATGGGCCGCGGGTTGTCGTTGAAGACGGTTTCGGCGAACGCCGCACCCTCGGCGATGGCGACCGGGGTCAGCATGACCCGGTCGGTGACGTCGCCGATGGCGAAGATGTTGGGAGCCGACGTCCGCGAGTACTCATCGACCGCGACCGCTCCCGATTCGTCCATGCCGACGCCGGCCGCCTCGAGACCAAGGCCTTTGGTCCGGGGCGTGCGCCCGGTCGCGTACATGACCAGGTCCGTCTCGATCACCTCTCCGTGGGCAAGACGCAGGTTCATGGCCCCGTTCACGCTCTCGATTCCACGCACCACGCACTCGCCTCGGATGGTGATGCCGCGCTTCGCCATCTCGTCGGCAAGCGCGAGGCGCGCGTCGGGATCGAAGCCGCGCAAGACCGTGTCGGCGCGCACGATCTCGATGACCTCGGCGCCGACGCCGTTGAAGATGCCCGCGAACTCGACGCCGATGTAACCGCCGCCGACGATCGCGACCCGCTTGGGCAAAGTCTCGAGCTCGAACGCCTCGTCCGACGTGATCACCAAATCGCGGCCGGGGATGTCGGGAATCCCGGGCCGGGCGCCCGTGGCGATCAAGATGGTCTCGGCCGTGAGGGTTCGCCCGCCCGCCTCGACGGTGTGGGGGTCGATGAGGCGGGCGCTCTCTTCGATGATCTCGACACCGTTCTCGCGCAGGATGCGGATGTAGACGCCGTTCAGGCGGTCGATCTCGCGGTTCTTAGCCTCGACGAGACGGCCCCAGTCGAATTCGGCCCGCCCCACTGTCCAGCCGAAACCGGCTGAATCGGCGAACTCGTCGGCGAAATGGGCGCCGTAGACGAAAAGCTTCTTCGGAATGCAGCCGCGAATGACGCAGGTGCCGCCGACCCGGCTGTTCTCGCAGACGGCGACCCGGGCGCCGAATCCGGCCGCCATGCGCGACGCGCGAACACCGCCCGATCCGGCGCCGATGGTGATGAGGTCGTAATCGAATTTCGCCATGGCCGGTCTCGAACGCGCGCCGCCGGCGACCGTCGATTCCTTGCGCGACTACCGCTCGATGCCGCCCATGCAGAGGTACTTGATCTCGACGAAGTCGTCGATCCCGTACTTGGAGCCTTCGCGGCCGGTGCCGGATTCCTTCCAGCCGCCGAACGGCGCCACCTCGGTCGAGAAGATGCCGGTGTTCACGCTGACGATGCCGTATTCCAGCGCCTCCGAGACCCGCCAGATGCGGCCCATGTCGCGGGAGTAGAAGTACGACGCGAGCCCGAAGGGCGTATCGTTGGCGATCCGGATCGCGTCGTCCTCGGTCTTGAAGCGCAGAACCGGCGCCACGGGGCCGAAGATCTCCTCGCGGACCACGTCCATGTCGTCGGTGACGTCGGCCAGCACGGTCGGCTCGTAAAAGTTGCCGCCGAGCTCGTGGCGCTTTCCGCCGACGACGACGCGCGCGCCGCGCTCCAGGGCGTCGGCGACCAGCCGCTCGACCTTTTCGACCCCTTCGGCGTTGATCAGCGGCCCCTGGTCGGTGTCGCCCTCGAGGCCCGGGCCGACGCGCAGCCCCGAGGCCGCCTGGCCCAGCCTTCCGACGAAGTCGTCGTAAACCGAATCCTGCGCATAGATGCGGTTCGCGCAAACGCAGGTCTGACCGGTGTTGCGGTACTTGGACGCCATCGCGCCGTCGACGGCGGCATCCACGTCGGCGTCGTCGAAGACCGTGAACGGCGCGTTGCCGCCAAGCTCGAGCGACACCTTCTTCACCGTGCCGGCGCACTGGGCCATCAGCTCCTTGCCGACCTCGGTGGAGCCGGTGAAGGTCAACTTTCGGACCGTCGGGTTCGAGGTGAGCTCGCCGCCGAGGGCGGCCGCGGGACCGGTGATCACGTTGAAGACTCCGGCCGGAAACCCGGCCCGCTCGGCGAGCTCGGCCAACGCGAGCGCGGAATAGGGCGTGGCGCTCGCCGGCTTGGCGACCACCGTGCACCCGGCCGCGAGCGCGGGCCCGCATTTGCGCGTGATCATGGCGTTGGGAAAGTTCCACGGCGTGATCGCGGCGACCACGCCCACGGGCTGTTTGAGCACGATGATCCGGCGGTCGTTCGCCGGCGTCGGAATGGTGTCGCCGTAGATACGCTTGCCCTCTTCGGCGAACCACTCGATGAACGAGGCGCCGTAAGCCACCTCGCCGCGGGATTCGGCCATGGGCTTGCCCTGCTCGGCGGTCATCAGGACGGCCAAGTCGTCGACGTGCTCCATCATCAGCTCGAACCAGCGGCGCAGGACCGCGCTCCGTTCCTTGGCCGGTTTCCGGCTCCACTCCGGGAACGCCCGGTCGGCGGCCTCGATCGCGCGCCTGGTCTCGGCGACGTCCATCGCCGGAACCGTGCCGAGCACCGAACCGTCGGCCGGGTTGTCGACCTCGAAGGTCTTGCCCGACTCGGCGTCGTGCCAGGCGCCGTCGATGTAGCACTGCCGGCGAAAGAGGGTTGGATCCTTGAGCTGCATGGTGTCCTCGGTTCTCTTAATGAAACCGGGCCGGACGCCTTGTTCGCTGGGCGGGTGCGCCCGGTCCCTGGTTTCAGGTTGAATCGGATACGCGCGACGCGCCGCCGCCTTAACGGTCGACGCCGCCGAGGCAGAGGTATTTGATCTCGACGAACTCGTCGATTCCGTACTTCGAGCCCTCGCGGCCGATCCCGGATTCCTTCCAGCCGCCAAAGGGGGCCACCTCGCTGGCCGAGACGCCGACGTTGATCCCGACGACGCCGGATTCCAGTCCTTCGGCGACCCGCCAGACGCGCCCCATGTCGCGCGCGTAAAAGTACGCCGCCAAACCGTACTCCGTGTCGTTGGCCAAGCGGATCGCCTCGTCCTCGGTCTTGAACCGGATAACCGGCGCCACGGGTCCGAAAATCTCCTCGCGCGCCACGTCCATGTCCATGGTGACGTCGGCCAGCAGCGTCGGCTCGTAGAACGTTCCGCCCAGCTCGTGGCGCTTGCCGCCGAGGACGACGCGCGCACCCCTTTCCACCGCGTCCTTGACCAGGCGCTCCACCTTCTCGACGCCGTCGGCGTTGATCAGCGGACCCTGGTTGTTATTGCGATCGAGTCCCGGTCCCACCTTGAGCGCGGACGCGGCCTGGGCGAACCGGGAGAGGAATTCGTCGTAGACGGAATCTTGCGCAAACACGCGGTTTGCGCACACGCAGGTCTGGCCCGAGTTGCGGAACTTGGACGCGATGACGCCGTCCACCGCCTGGTCCAAGTCGGCGTCGTCGAAGACGAGGAACGGGGCGTTGCCGCCAAGCTCGAGCGACAGCTTCTTGACCGTGTCGGCGCACTGGCGCATCAGCACCTTGCCGATCTCGGTGGAGCCCGTGAACGAAAGCTTCCGCACGGTCGGGTTGGACGTGAGCTCGCCCCCCACCTCGGACGCCGCGCCGGTGACCACGTTAAGAACCCCCTTCGGGATTCCGGCGCGGTCGGCCAGCTCGGCCAGCGCGAGCGCCGAATACGGCGTCATGCTCGCGGGCTTGATGACGACCGCGCACCCGGCCGCCAAGGCGGGAGAGCACTTACGCATGATCATGCCGTGGGGGAAGTTCCAAGGCGTGATCGACGCGACGACGCCGATCGGCTGCTTGATGACGACGATGCGGCGGTCGTTCGCGGGAGTAGGAATGATGTCGCCGTAGATGCGCTTGCCCTCCTCGAGGAACCATTCGAGCATGCCGCAGCCCATTCCGATCTCGCCGACGGACTCGGCCAAGGGCTTGCCTTGCTCGGTCGTGAGAAGGGCCGCCAAATCCTCGGTGTGCTCGCGGATCAGATCGAGCCAGGCCCGGAGCACGCTCGCGCGTTCCTTCGCGGTCTTGCGGCTCCATTCGCGAAAGGCGGCCTCTGCGGCCGTGATCGCCTTCCGGGTTTCTTCCGCCGACAGCTCCGGCACGGTTCCCAGGATCGAGCCGTCGGCGGGGTTGTTGACCTCGAACGTCCGGCCGGTCGCGGACGCCTGCCAGGCGCCGTCAATGTAGCACTGTTGACGAAAGAGCTTCGCATCCCTGAGATTGAGATTCATCATTCCCTCTTGTTCTGAAGCGCGTTATCGGGGCGGTTTGCGAACGGAGTATAGCGATGCCACGCAAATCTGTTAATCGTCTCGGCGCCGCCCGTCGCCGGCGCGCCGGCGCTGGCGCCCGCGGCCAGCCCAAGCTCGGCGCGGCGCCGACCATCCGCAAATTCCTGATCCCCGTCTCGGTCGTCGCTGCCGTCGCCGCCGTCGTCGCCGGCTGGGCGCTGCTCGGCGACGGATCGCCAACGCCGGGCGCCGACGCCGGTGACGCGGCGCTGGTCTCGCTGGGTGCGGAAGTCTACGGCGCGCACTGCGCCGTCTGCCACGGCGTCAGCCTCGAAGGCCAGGCCGGGTGGCGGCGGCGAAACGCGGACGGGACGCTCCCCGCGCCCCCCCACGACGCCACCGGGCACACCTGGCATCATCCGGACGACTATCTCTTCGAATACACGCGCCGGGGCGGCGCGGCGCTGGTGCCCGCGGAATTCCGCAGCAACATGCCGGGGTTCGCGGACGCGTTGAGCGATGCCGAGATCTGGGCCGTGCTGGCCTTCATCAAGAGCCGCTGGCCCGACGCCATCCGCACCCGCCAGGCCCGGCTCAACCGCCGCGGCGGATAGACCAGATCGCGGTCGGTTGGAATCGCCTGTGGCGATCCATCGACCGCGTGACCCTGGTTTACACTATCGAGGTCGAGCGGATCGGCGCGTTTGATTGGAACCGCGATGCGGTTCCAATCAAACGCGATCCGCTCTCGTGCTCTATTCGAGCGCGGGCGGCTCGATGCCGCTCAGCTTCAGTTGCTCGGCCAGCGCGTCCTTCAAACGCTGGAGCCCGCCCGCGTCCGCAGATTCGCATCGCGCGACCAGCACGGGCTGGGTGTTCGAGGCCCTGAGCAACCACCAACCATCGGCCGAGGTGACCCGCACGCCGTCGATGTCGTTGACCGTGATTCCCTTGGCGTCTTCGAGCCGGCGCCGAACGTCGTCGATCACCGCCCACTTCCGCGCGTCGGGACACGGAAACCGGATCTCGGGCGTGTTCACGGTCTGGGGCAGGCCGTCGCGCAACTCGGCGAGCGACTCGCCCGTGTCCGCGAGGTGGGACAGAAGCCGGACGGCCGCGAACATCGCGTCGTCGAATCCGTAGTAGCCGTGGGCGTAGAAGATGTGGCCGCTCATCTCGCCGGCGAGGGGAGATTTCGTCTCGGCCATCTTCGACTTGATGACCGAGTGGCCGGTCCGCCACATCAGCGGCTTTCCGCCAAGCCGCGCGATCTCGTCGAACAGCACCTGACTCGCCTTGACGTCGGCGATGATGGTGGCGCCCGGCACCGCCGCCAGCACGTCGCGGGCGAGAATCGCGAGCAGTTGGTCTCCCCAGAGCACGCGTTCGCGCGAATCGACGACCCCGATCCTGTCGCCGTCGCCGTCGAAGGCGATGCCGAGGTCGCACTTCTCGGCCGTGACGGCGTCCTTGAGTTGGCGCAGGTTCGCTTCGACGGTCGGATCCGGGTGGTGGGCCGGAAAGGTGCCGTCGATGGTCTCGTTCAAGAGCACGTGGCGGCCCGGAAGACGGGCGGTCAACGCCTGCAGCACGTCGCCGGTCGCGCCGTTGCCGGCGTCCCAGGCGACCGCGAGCGCGCGGCTGCCGGAATAGCCCTCGAGCAATCGCTCGGTATACGCC
>JAKZXM010000025.1:0-5234 GCA_047514975.1 Rhodospirillales bacterium | reverse complement strand
AGTTTCCACCGGAACTGGAGGGCAAGGTCGGGCTGTCCGGCGGCGTCATGACCACCGCCTTGAAGGCCGTGGGGTGCGTCGGCGTGGTCTCGAACGGCCCGTCGCGCGACATGGACGAGATTCGACCGATGGAAATGCCGTATCTGCTGAGCGGGGTCACGCCGGGTCACGGGCAAATGAGCGTGCGCGCCGTGAACGTTCCGGTCTCGGTGGCGGGCATGGACGTGGCCCCGGGTGAGATCGTTCATATGGACGAGAATGGCGCGTGCAAGTTTCCGGCGGACAAGATCGAGGCGGTGCTGACCAACGTCAGGGAGCTGATGAAGCAGGAAGCCGTTCTCATGGAACGGCTTCAAAGGGCGAAGACCGCCGCCGCGATCCGCAAGATCATGGAAAGTCATACCTTTACGAATCCAAACAAACCCTGAGCGGCCCCGGCGACGGTGGCGGCGTCGCCGGTAAGGTTTCATTCGGGGGGAGGAAGCCGGCTTGCGGTGTGCCGGGCGTTACAGGGTTCCGGCGCCGTCAGCGCGGACGCGTCGCCAGCGCCAGTTCCACGTCGCCGGTGATCCGCAATTCCATGCACTCCATCTTCTGGCGCTTGAGCACGCGGCACGCGGCGTAGGCGTCCATCTTGCTGATGCCGAGGATGCGGGCCCGGTAGAACGGACGGCCCTTGCGCCGTTCCAGAAGGACGATCTTGACCTCGCCTTCGTCGAGCAGGTCATGGGCGGCGGCATGGGCCTTTCGCGCGATCTTGAACGCCGGCTCATAGGTGTTGTAGACGCCGACCTGGATTCCCCATCTGGCGTCCGGGGATGCCTTGCGCGCGCGCTCAGCCGCGTCGGTCGGGGACGTCCGCGCCGCGGATTGTGGCAGCGCCGAAAGCTGCTTGAAGCCCTTTTCGAGGAGGCTGATCATGTGCCGGTTCCGCGCCGACGCCGATCGGCCGCCGAACACGACTCCGATGAGGCGTCGGTTCCCGCGCTTCACCGAGGCGACGAGATTGAAACCCGAGGCGCGGATGTAGCCGGTCTTGATGCCGTCGGTGCCCGAGTACGCCGATAACAGGGTGTTGTGGTTGGTATGCGCGGTGCCTCGGAATGTGAACGTTCGGGCCGAGAAGTAGTGGAAGTGGTGGGGGAAATGATCGATCAGGGCCTTGGCCAGCGTCGCCATGTCCTTGGCCGTGCTCATCTGGCCTCGATTGGGAAGCCCAGAGGCGTTGCGGAACGTGGTCCGCGACATGCCGAGCGCGCGGGCCTTCGCGGTCATCATGAGCGCAAACGCGCGTTCGCTTCCGGCAAACGATTCCGCCACCGCGGTGGCGACGTCGTTCGCCGATTTGATCGCGAGCGCAAGAACGACCTGTTCGAACGTGATGCTCTCGCCCGTCTTCAACCCGAGCTTCGAGGACGGTTGCCGGGCCGCGCGCGCCGAGACGTCGATGCGGTCGTCGAATCTGATCGTTCCGGCGTCGAGGGCCTCGAAGATGAGGTATAGGGTCATCATCTTGGTCAACGACGCAGGGTAGTTACGCGTGTCGGCGTTGACCGAATGCAGGACCTGTCCGTCATTCGCGTCGACCACGAAGGACGCGTACTTCGCCCAGCCGGGTGGCGCGAACAGGACGAGAATCGCCGCCAAGAACGCGGCCGGCATCCACGCGAGCCCACGCGTTCCGCCACGTCCCTTTCGCCGCGCGTGACTGCCAACCCCCAAAATCAAGACGTCCTCGATGCCGTTCGCAGGTCTTGAAGCCGGCTCGCCCCCTCGACGCCACCGGCCTCGTTTCTTGCCTTGGTTTATAACACGTGATCCGTTCGCATGGGTTCGAACCCTCGCGCCCTGAATATCGTCACACTTCATAACAAACGGTTAAAGGGGATTCCAGGCCCACGTCCGGCCGGTGGGTTCGTATCGCGGAAGCCGGTTGCGGCGATACGCGGGCTTGGCCGTTCGCCGCCGAGTGCCCTTTCCCGATCGTGTTGCGAATGCGAATAATTTTGAGAATCTTGCCTAAGTTCTTTAATTTTTGCGTTATATCAATTGATTAAGGAAAATAATAAATTGGTGCACTGCACAATAATCGCTTGACGAGGAGATCGAGTGTGGTAGCGTGGGTCGTTGCTCGACGGCGTCGGTATAGAGCCGCGCGGTGCCGAGGGAAAAGAGCATTCGCGGTTCGCGTGACAGGAGTTCGAGGAATGACGAGCGAAACGAAACCCACTGCGCAGAAGGCCGCGGCCGCGGCGCAACCCGCCGCCGAGGAACTGTTCGCCGGAACGGAGGCCCACAAAGACGTGATGTCTTTCGCGAAGGGCAACGTCGAGGCGCTGGTCAAGTCCAGCCAGACCTTCGTGAAGGGCGCGACCGATCTCAACAACCTCTGGATCGGGCTGGCCCGCACGTCCGTCGAGGAAGGCGTGTCGACGGCAAAGGCGATGATGGACTGCCAGTCGTTCGAGGAGGTTCTGTCGGTCCAGTCCGGCGCCGCGAAAACCGGCTACGGCCGCCTGCTCACCGAGGGCCGCAAAATTTCCGATCAGTCGCTCAAAATGGCGAACGACACGGTCGAGCCGGTCGCCGAGCGGGTCCGTTCGGCGCTGCAGACGTTCGCGCGACCCTTGGGGCGTTAAGCGGCCCGACCGCCGAGGCGCCCGGCGGCGAAATCGCCGCGGGCGACCGAATCCCGCGCGGCGCGGCCGTCCCCGGACGGATCCGAGGCGGGGATCGTCCCGGCGGTCCATTCCCTCGTGGAAATAGGCGTCCTCAAGGGATGATTTTTTGCGCCCGCAGGCGGTCGAACAGGCCGACGAACATCTCTTCGGTATCGACGTATTCGTCGAACCCGGCCCGGCGGCTCCGGGTCGTGTCCGACATGATGTCCCAGGCGCACCGGAAGACGTAATCGACGAACCCCCACGACACCACGTCCTCGAGCCGGTAGGGCGCGAGACTGTGGGTTCGCACCATGTCCTGCCAAAGCGGCCCCTTGTCGGCCATGAAATCCGCCAGCCGGATCTCCTGAACCGGCCCCGGCTCCATGCCGAAATACGCGGCGAACAGGGGCCAGAGATTCTCCCAGCGCAGAAAATCGCCGTTGGTGATATTGAACGCCTGGTTGGCGCAGGCCGGCTCGGTCCCCGCCCAGACGGCGGCTTTGGCGAGTAGGTCCGCGTCGGTGGCCTGGTTGAGCGTGCGAAACCCCTCGGGCGGGCCCGGGAAGCGAAGGGGCAGCCCGAGCTCCTTCGAGATGGCGCAGTAAACCGCGACCCCCGTCACCAGGTTCATGGGCTTGCCGAGCGAGATGCCGGCGACGAAGTGCGGCCTCAAGAGCGTCCAGGCCCACGCCTTTCCCGGCTGTCTTTCGCTGAGCGCCTCTTCCTGGTCGAAATAGAAGTTGGGCGGCATGTGGCGCGGATCCCCCTCCTTCGCGGGGGTGCGGAAGGGGCCCAGGTGATTGCCGTAGTACTTGGTCCCCTGCAAGAGCGTGACGTGCCTGAGGCCCGGCGCCGCCGGCTCGAGCGCGTCCATGGCGTTGACCAGCATGGCCGCGTTCGGCGCCGTCTGTTCCGCCCAGGTGGCGCCTTCCGCTGCGTAGGCGGCGTAGACCAGGTGGCTCACGTGGCCCAGCGCACCCAGCTTGTCGCGGCACGCGGCCGGGTCCCTCAAGTCGACCGGAACGAACGGAGCGGCGCTCGCATAGGGGGGCGGCCGCCGGGCGGCCGCGATCACGTCCCAGCCCTCGAGGCGTTCGAGATACTGGACGACATGGGTGCCGGCGACCCCCGAGGCGCCGAGGACCAGGGCGACGTTGGGCGCGTTCACGGCCGCGTTCGCTGCCCTTTACCAGCCGCCCTGGCGCGGCCAGCGCGCGATCACCTCGGACGAACCGTCCACCACGTCGTAATGGCGGTGCATGGTCGCGGTGTTGTTGGCGTGATTGGGAAGGATTCGCACCATGGTGCCCATGGGCAGGCTGTCGAAGGGCAGCGGTCCGTCGGCGGCGACCCACCCGTGCTCGGTGTGGAGTTGCGCGACCCTGAGCCCCGCCGCGATGGGTCGCAGATCCTCGTCGAGGACGACGCCGAATCCTTGATCGCCGCCTTCGATTCGCTCGGTTCCGCGGTCGAGCGACAGCGAGGTGACGCCGGCGTCGATCAGGAGACGATTGTCCGAGCGGTAGTGTCCGATCACGCGCGAGAGCACCGATAGCGCGATGTCGTCGGGTCCACACAGCCCCACACCGGCCCGGAACAGATCGTTGAAGACGTAAAGCCCGGGACGCGTCTCGGTGGCCCCGTCCAGGTGCTTGGCGGCGACGGCCGTCGCCGTCGAGCCGACGCTGACCACCGGGCAGGGGATCCCCGCCTCGGAGAGCCGTTCGGCGGCGTGGACGACGGCCGCGCGCTCCTCCTCCGCGATCGCCTCGAACTCGGCCGGCGTGCGGCCCTGGTAGCAATGGGCGGCGTTGGTGAGCACGCCCGTGAACGTCACGCGAGGGGCGCCGTCCAGGACACCCGCGATCTCGATCAGCTCGGGCGATTCGGGCAAGGCTCCGGCGCGGCGACCGCCGCAGTCGATCTCGACGAGAACCTTGAAACGGCCGGCGTGGGCGACGACCGCCCGGGCGACGACCGGGCTGTCGGTGATCACGGTGACGTCGGCGCCGGCGTCGGCGAGCCATGCTGCGCGGTCGAGCTTGCTCGGGATCATCGCGGCGCAGACGGTGATATCGGCATGGCCCGCCTGGGCGAAGAACTCGGCCTCCGCTGGGGTTTGGACGGCGATTCCGCGACCCTTTTCTTCGACGGCCAGCTCGGCGATCGCGACCGACTTCGCCACCTTCATGTGCGGGCGCAACCCCACCCCGAGCGCGCGCGCCCGCGCCTTCATCCGCTCGAGGTTGGCGACGAGCCGGCCGCGATCGAGCACCAGCGCCGGGGTCGCCAGATCGGCAAGGGTCGTCAAATCCGGATCCCGTCTACTCCAGATCCCGTCTACGGTGCATGTGCGTCCGCGCGATGGCGATCACACTATTCCGCGCCTGCGCCCGGCAGGCAAGGCGGCATTCCGGATTCCGCACCGTCTAATCCCCAGGTTGGATTTCGGACCGGGTTGCCCAAATTGATTCGTATAACTACTAATACGGTGATTGCGGCGACTGGACGCCGATGCATGCTCGACACGCATCGACGAAATCGCGCGCGGACTCGACCGGCGCTGTATTC
>JAKZXM010000024.1:0-3390 GCA_047514975.1 Rhodospirillales bacterium | reverse complement strand
CACCGCCGAGACATTGCGCCGCCTGCTCGGCATGGACGCCGCGGCCGTCCAGGAACTCAAGGATATGGGCATCGTCTGAACCGGGCGGCCGCGCGGTTCAGTCGTCGGTCGGGCGCGCGCCGTCTTGCGTGCCGCGCGCCGCACCTGAGGGGCGCGCGCCGTCTTGCGTGCCGCGCACTGACCCCCGGACTTGATCCGGGGGTGAGGGTCGCGCGCCTTCGAAGCCTTCGAGCGCGCACACCTCCCAGCGCATGGGCCGGCGCGCGGCGCGCGCATTGAACTTCTCATCGATGGCCTTGTCGGGGTCGATGCCGCGGCGCCGGAGCTCGTCCGCGGCCGACGAGCCCTGAGGCTGGGCTGCCACGAGGGGCATCCGGGTCATGCGGACGCGGCGATTCTGCTTGTTGAGATAGACCGTGTATTCGCGCACGAGCTGTTCGTTGGATTTGGCGGTCGGATCGCCCTCGAACGTTTTGGCGAAGTAGATCACCACGACGACGGCGATCAAGGCGATGATAAAAAGGTCCAACGGCTACGATTCCGTTCGCCCGGCGAACCGCGCCGCGTCGGTCGGCGCCAAGCGCACCTTGAGGTGGATGGTCGCGTCGTCTTCGCGTCGTTCGACCACCTGGCCGCGCTGGTAGAGCCAAGCCAAGGCGGCTCCATCATCGACGCTGAGGCACACGTCCATCAACGTGTCGCCCGCCGATAGCCGCTCGTCGAGAACCGCCAGCAAATCGTCGCACCCTTCGCCCGTCAGCGCCGAGACCAGGACCGCCGGCTCATTGCTTCGCTTGGCGCGGTTGGCGATCTCGTCCCGTCGCTCGGGCGAAAGTAAGTCGATCTTGTTCAAGGCCTCGATCACGATTCGGTTGCTCGCCTCCTCAATGCCGAGATCCTCGAGAACCTGTTCGACGTCGGCTCGCTGCGCGTCTCGGTCGGGATGGGCCGCGTCACGCACGTGAACCACCAGATCGGCCTCGCACACCTCTTCGAGGGTTGCGCGGAACGCGGCCACCAGCTCGTGCGGAAGATCGGAGATGAACCCGACGGTGTCGGAAAGGATGATCGTCCGCGCGGACGAAAGCCGGAGGCTTCGCATGGTCGGGTCCAGGGTCGCGAACAGCATCTCCTTGGCCGCCACGTGCGCCCGGGTGAGGGTATTGAAAAGCGTGGACTTGCCGGCGTTCGTGTAACCGACGAGGGCGATCACCGGATACGGAACGCGGCGCCGCGCGCGGCGGTGCAGCGCGCGCGTCCGCGAAACCCGCGCGAGTTCCCTTTCGATTCGCTGGATGCGCCCGCCGATCTGGCGGCGGTCGGATTCGATCTGGGTCTCGCCGGGACCGCCCAGGAATCCGAATCCGCCCCGCTGGCGCTCGAGGTGCGTCCACGTGCGCACCAGGCGCGAGCGCTGGTATGTGAGCGCCGCCAGCTCCACCTGCAGACGGCCCTCGCGGGACCGCGCCCGGGCCGCGAAGATCTCGAGAATGAGCCCGGTGCGGTCCACCACCTTGCACTGCCAAGCGCGCTCGAGATTGCGCTGTTGCACGGCCGAGAGCGCGGCGTCGATCACCGCGACGACCGCGGGCGATCCGTTCTCGGGTTGGTTGGCGCCGTCGCCTTGGTCGGCGCGCGATTCGGCGATGATCTCGCCAAGCCGCGCCACCGCGCCGGGGCCGAACAACTTGCCGGGTCGCGGCCGGTTGATGCGGATGACCTCGGCGTGGACGACGTCAAGCTCGATGGCGCAGGCGAGCCCCGTCGCCTCGTCGAGGCGCGCGTCGGGGGTGCGCGAGACTTCGCCACGGCCGCCGAGGAGCGGATGCACGACGATGCAGCGTTCGCCGCCGTTCGCCTTTCCGAAATTCTGCGTCCCGTTTCGGGAGCTCACGCCCAAGCTATTCCGCAACTGCCTCGGCTGCATCGGCTGCAGCGGCTGCAGCGGCCGCATCGGTTGCCTCGGCGGCCTCTTTGTCGGGCTCAAACAACTGAATCTGGACGGCAGGCATGACCGTCGAGATCGCGTGCTTGTACACCAGTTGCGTATGTCCGTCGCGGCGCAACAGCACCGAGAAATTGTCGAACCAGGTTACGATTCCCTGCAACTTGACCCCGTTGACCAGAAAGATCGTGACGGGGGTCTTGTTTTTTCTTATGTGGTTCAGGAATACGTCCTGAACGTTTTGGGTCTTTTCTGCGGACATGGCTTT
The DNA here is from genome assembly GCA_047514975.1 of Rhodospirillales bacterium. Classification (GTDB taxonomy): domain Bacteria; phylum Pseudomonadota; class Alphaproteobacteria; order Rhodospirillales; family JASLLV01; genus JASLLV01. Next base: position 1,177 of record JAKZXM010000024.1, on the reverse strand, counting down.
TGCCTTGTTGCTCGGCGCGCCGCCCGTTGGAGAGCGCACGCAACCGTTGTCTCCGGTCGTTTCAGTCTTGGATTCCCTGTTCCCCTCCCTCGGGGTCGAACAGCATCCTCGACGGGGTTCAGCTTACATATTCCGCGCCCTCTTGGAAAGCGCCAGACAGTCGCTGAAATGCCGGGCCGGGGGGATCGCCCCGAATTCGGCCCCGGCGGTCGGTTGTTCTCGCACCGGCACGTCCATGCACCCCGAATTGGCGGCGCCCGCGAGGTCGATGTCGGTGTCGCCGGCAAACCAGACCTTGTAGCTGCGCTCGATCCCGCTTCCGAAGGCGATCAGGGTGGCGTTCAACGCCTCGTGAATCGGGGCAGGTGCCGAGAAGCGTATGCTCCCGATCGAAGAGAATGGACCCGGGCGGCACGATCTGGTCGGTTCGTGCCCTAGCTCGCCCGGGCCAGGCGGCCGCGCTCGACGAACCAGGCGACGCACGCCTCGGCGAGGGCCTTGGTGGCGTCCAGATAGCGGGTGTCGTCGTCGAGCACCACCGGGATCTCGGTGCAACCGAGAACGATCGTCGCCACGCGGCGGGCGCGAAGCTCCGTCGCCGCATCCTCGAGAAGGCGCCTGGCGTCGTCGAGGTGTCCCGCCTTCACCTCGGCGATCCCGGCCATGACGCGGTCCTCCTGCACGTCCGGCTCGGGTGCGAGGCATGCGTACCCGCGCGCCTCGAGTCGCGAGGGATAGATCTCGCCGCCGACGGTCCCGGTCGTTGCCAGAAGCCCCACCGTGGCGCCGCGGAACCCGCCGTGGTCGAGGGCGTCCGCCGCGGCGTCGACGATGTGAAGGATGGGCGCTTTCGATCGGCGCTCCATGTCCTCGAACCAGTAGTGCGCCGTGTTGCACGGAATCGCGATGCAATCGACGCCGGCGCGATTCAACGCGGCGATCCCGTCGCCGAGCATCGGCAGCGGCGATTCCCCGCCCCGCAGGATCGCCGCCGTGCGATCCGGGACCTGGGGGATGGAATGGACGACCATCGGAAGGTGGTCCTGGTCCCGCGTCACCGGCGTCGCGTCGATCACCTTGCGCATGAAATCGACGGTCGCGAGCGGTCCCATTCCGCCGAGAACCCCGAGAGCGCCTTTCATGATCCTTGCCTCCAACCGCAGGCGGTCGGCGCGTC
>JAKZXM010000023.1:0-11209 GCA_047514975.1 Rhodospirillales bacterium | reverse complement strand
ACATTCGTTGGAAGCTGATCAGGCTCTTGGGAAAGCGCTCCATGGGGCGTGCTCCTGTCTAGAACAAAACAAGAATATCCTACTCCGTCAACCCTTCCAACGCAACATCTGGGGTGACCGGATCGTCATGCATAAGCGGTTACTTTGATTTCCGAGGACCCCCGCGTATCTGGGATTTTGCTTTCGGCAAATCGAGTTTTATGTGCAACTCCTTCAACCGCGTCGGCTCGACTACGGCGGGCGCGCCCATCAACAGATCCTGGGCTTGTTGGTTCATGGGAAAGGCGATGACCTCGCGGATGTTGGGCTCGTCCGCCAGCAACATGACGATCCGGTCGATCCCCGGCGCCGATCCGCCATGCGGGGGTGCGCCGTATCGGAACGCGCGCAACAGCCCCCCGAACTTCTCTTCGACGTCGCGGGCCGAATAGCCGGCGATCTCGAATGCCTTGATCATGATGTCCGGGCGGTGGTTGCGGATCGCCCCGCTCGAAAGCTCGATGCCGTTGCACACGATGTCGTATTGAAAGGCCTTGAGCTCGAGCGGGTCCACGGTCTCGAGCGCCTCCATGCCGCCTTGCGGCATGGAAAAGGGATTGTGGCTGAACTCGATATCTCCGGTCTCCTCGTCGCGCTCGTACATGGGGTAATCGACGATCCAGCAAAACCGGAATTCGTTCCGATTGCCGAGGCCGAGATCGTCGCACAGCCGCCGAAGGACGATGCTTCCGAACCTCTCGGCCGCACGTTGCGGGGCGCACAGGAAGAAAACCGCGTCGCCGTCGCCGACCCCGGCTGCCAGCCTGATTCTCTCGGTCCGATCCGCGTCCAGGTTGCGCGCGATCGGCCCCTTCGCCGCGCCTTCGTCGAAGACGACGTAGCCGAGCCCGCCGGCCCCTTCCTCGCGTGCCCATTCGTTCAACTTGTCGAAGAAGCTGCGCGGCCGGCTGGCGGCGCCGGGCGCCGGGATGGCGCGCACCACCGCGCCGTTTTCGATCGGCGTGGCGAACAGCGAGAAGGCGGATCCCCGGAATGCTTCGGTCACGTCCGCCATTTCGAGCGGATTCCTGAGATCCGGCTTGTCGCTTCCGTATTTGAGCATCGCGTCCGCATAGGGGATGCGCGGAAACGGGGGCTCGGTGACGTCGCGCCCTGACGCGAACTCGCGGAAGATCCCGCACATGACCGGTTCGATCGCCGCGAACACGTCGTCTTGGGTGACGAAGGCCATCTCGAGGTCGAGCTGATAGAACTCGCCCGGCGATCGGTCGGCGCGCGCATCCTCGTCTCGAAAGCACGGAGCGATCTGGAAATACTTGTCGAAGCCCGAGACCATGACGAGCTGCTTGAACTGCTGCGGGGCCTGGGGCAGCGCGTAGAAAAGACCCGGGTGGTGGCGGCTGGGCACCAGGTAGTCGCGCGCGCCCTCGGGCGAACTCGCGGTCAGGATCGGGGTCTGGAACTCCATGAACCCTGCTTCGATCATGCGCCGGCGGATGCTCGCGATGACATTGTTGCGGAGCGTGATGTTGCGGTGCACGGATTCCCGGCGGAGATCCAAAAACCGATAGCGGAGCCGAATCTCCTCGGAATACTCCGCCTCGCCGGCGACCTGCATCGGCAGGGTTTCCGCCGCGGATTCCACGACAACCTCGTGGATCGCGAGCTCGACATCCCCGGTGGGAAGCGCGGCGTTGACCGTGTCGGCGGAACGCTCCACCACGTCTCCGGTCAGTGTGACCACGCTTTCGGGACGAAGAGACGCGAGAGTCGCGAACAACGGGCTCGATGAATCGATCACGCACTGGGTGAGGCCGAAATGATCCCGGAGATCGACAAAGAGAAGATTGCCGTGGTCGCGCATGCGGTGAACCCAACCCGAAAGGCGCGCCCGAATCCCGGCGTCGGCCTTTCTCAACGCGCCACAGGTATGGGTTCGGTAAGGATGCATGGATCCAGGCATCGTGCGTCGCCGGAACGGCGGAGCGGGAAGGCGCCGCGCCGCGGGCGCGAAGCGGGCGCAAGAGCGCATGGAAGGCGCCGCCTTGTCAAGCGGCCGCCGTTTCCCGGCCCTTGTGCCGCGATCCGAAGGCCGGCGGGCGGCTTCAGCGAAGCGCGCCGACGGCCTCCACCAGCGTACGCCCGAGCGTCCCGGATCGTTTGAGATACGCGTCGAGAACCGGGCGATTGGAGATCCGCCACGCCGCGAGTTGCGCGGGCCCAAGCTCGACAACGTTCATCTTTGCGCGCACCGTCTCCAATGCCTCGGCCTCGAGTCGCCCCACCTCGGCCCGAAGTTTCGCTTCCGCGCGACCGGCCGCAGCGGTGATGATGGAGCGCTCGGCCCCGGTGAAGCCCCGCCACACGGATTCGTTGATCAACACCACGAACTCGACGGGCGCGATATCCACGGCGGTCAGGTGGTCCATGGCCTCGTACAGGCGCCTGGAGACCACGGACGTTATGCCCGTCATGCCGGCGTCCACGGTGCCCCGGACGTAGGCCAGTCTCTGCTCGGAGCCGGCCGTCTCGACCGCCGTCCCGCCGAGGGCCTCGACGAATTCGCCAAGGGTCTTGCTGAATACCCGCACCTTCTTTCCCGCGATCTCGTCCGGGGAGGCGATCGGGCTTTTCTTGCTGAGCAGGACCGTCCCACCGAACGGCTGCCACCACAGTACGCGTGCGCCGGTCTCGAGGATCGCCGCGTCCAGCGGACCGCGCACTGGACTGTCGCGCTCGGTCGCCCGGTTCAGAACGTCTACCGAGGGAAACATGAACGGCACGTAAAAGATGTCCACCGCCGGGATCGTCCCCGCGAACTGGGTCAACGAGGCGGCGCCCATCTCGATGGCCCCGGACGAGACCGCGCCGGGAACTTCGTGGTCCTTGTAAAAGACGGCCGACGAATAGACCTCGACCCGGACTTCGCCCCCGGTTTCGCGCTCAACATCCTCCTTGAACAAGAGGAGGTTGCGCCCGAGGTGGTTGTCCATGGGAAGCTGCAGGGTGACCCGGAGAACCTTCGCGGCCATGGCCGGCCCCGGATGGGCCGCCAGCAGACCCGCCGCGATTGCCGCCGCGGAAATCCATCCCCAAGTCGTATCATCACCACGTTCCTTTCATGCGGCCCGAGAATCTCGTCACGCCGGCTTTCGGACATCGACGATTGGATCGCCCAGCACGTCGAAGTGCGGCGTCAGCCCCAGCCCGGGCCGATCCGAAACCGTGACCCGTCCGCGGCGCGCGCGCAAGTAACCGTCGGCCACGTGAGCCTTGACCAGGAAATAGGCGTTGGCGACGGAGAACAGCATGGGCGGCGGCGTCGACTGGGCGAGGCTGGCGACCGCGGCGGCGGCCACGTCGCCGCCCCCCGATTCCTCGATCGTCATCGGGATTCCGAGGCCCGCGCACAAATCGCGGAAGCGCCGGGCACGGGTGAGCCCGCCCAACTTGGAGATCTTGAGGTTGATCGCGTCCATGGCGCCGTCGGCGTGGGCGCGCAGAAGCGCAGGCACCGAATCGATCACCTCGTCCAGCACGAACGGGCGGTCCGTCCGCCGACGGATCGTCAGGCACTCCTCGTACGTCGCGCAGGGCTGCTCGAGAACAAAATCGAGATCGCCGACGGCGCGCACGAACCGCGCGGCCTGGTGCGCCGTCCAGCCGCCGTTCGCATCGCAAACCATCAACTCGCCGGGCTCGCGCGCGGCGGCCAAGGCACGGACGCGCTCGATGTCGTCGTCCGCGTTCTCGCCGCCCACCTTGGCCTGGAACGTGCGAAAGCCCTGGGCGCGCGCCTTTTTCACCTGCGCGACCATCTTCCGGGGTGAATCGCGCGATACCGGCTGATAGAGATCGAACGCGTCCGCCTGGCGGCCGCCCAACAAGGTGCACACCGAAAGCCCCGCCGCCTGGCCGAGGATATCCCAGCACGCGATATCGAGCGCGCTCTTGACGTATGGGTGTCCCTTCAAGGCGGAATCCATGCGCCGGTTGATCACGTCGAGCTCCCTCGGATCGGCGCCGATCAAGACGGGCGCAAGCTCGGCGATCCCGGTCCGCGCGCCCGCCGCGTACGCCGGCAGATAGGCGGAACCAAGCGGACAGACCTCGCCCATCCCGGTGATTCCGGCATCCGTGTCGATGACCGCGACGGTGGTGTCGAACGTTGTGGTGAACCGCCCGCCCGACATCATGAAGCGCGCGCCGCGCGGCAGCTCGAGCGCGTACGCGCGTATGCGGGTGATACGCATCCAGCCCTCCGCCTTCATTCCCGCCCCCGCCATGCTGTGCACGAGCGCGACCGTCATGGCAAGGTGATTTCCGCGCGCCCTCGCCACGCCACGGGACGAAGCGGCGCTGCACACGCGCGCGGGGTTTGCTATTGTCGCCCCCGGGCAGGGCGACGACGGAACCGGGGGCGATATTCCCATGGATCTGGAGTTTCGGAAACTTTCGCAAGATCTCGGCGCCGAAGCAGTGGGCGCCGATCTTTCGAAACCGCTCGACGACCGATCGTTCGGCGCGATCCACCGGGCCTTCCTGACCCACGGGATCCTTCTTTTCCGCGAACAGAACGCCATGGGGCCGGCGGAACAGATCGCGTTCAGCCGACGCCTCGGGCGGATCGAGGAGACGATCCCGAACGAACGAATGCACGACGAGTATCCGATTCTGGTGCTGTCGAACATCGTCCGCGACGACAAGCCGGTCGGCTCCGGTCGCGGCGGCCAGTTCTGGCACAGCGATCTCTATTACAACGCGATTCCCGCCGCGGCGTCGTTCCTGCACGCCCTCGTCGTGCCCGAGGAAGACGGCAGAAGCCTCGGCGACACCAAGTTCGCGAACATGGCGGCCGCCCATGACGCCCTGCCCGAAGCGACGAAGAACAAGATCGCCGGCCTAAAAAACCGGGTCAGCCGAGTCAAGTCATGGCCCATCAACTATCCGTTCAGGCCGCCGCTGACCGAGGCGGAGAAGGCCGCCTACGGGTCCGTGGTCCATCCGCTGGTGCGTACCCATCCCGAGACCGGGCGCAAATCGCTCTTCATCGGCGACATCTCGGCCGGCACCGTCGTCGGCATGCCCGTGGACGAAGGCGACGCGCTGTTGCGCGAACTCCGCGACTTCGCGACCCAGCCGCGCTTCACCTACGTCCACCGCTGGGCTGTCGGCGACGCGATTATTTGGGACAACCGCTCCACCGTGCACGCCGCCACGGAATTCGATGCGGACAAGCACGAACGGCTCATGCACCGGACCACCATCATGGACGATACCGTGCCATATTAGTCCACCTTGCCCCCGCCACGCCGTCGGCGTTCGCGCGTCTCTACTTCTCGACCTCGCGATTCGGATATCCTTCAGCCATGGGAACCCGCATACCTGATCTTACCGTCGCGCTCGATCCCGGCCGCGGCTTGCAGCGAGAATGCCCGCCGTCATGGCCGCGCACGAACGCTTGATCGCCGATTCGGCCTCTGTCGCGGCGATTTGTCGGCGGTTCGCGTCGGAGTCCTTCGTATCCGTCGATACCGAGTTCATGCGCGAGAAATCCTATTGGTCCAAGCTGTGCCTCGTCCAGTTGGCGGGCTCGGACCGCGCGTGCGCGATCGATCCGCTTGCCGATGGCATCGACTTGGCGCCCCTTTACGATCTCATGTCGAACGCCCAGGTCCTGAAGGTGTTTCACGCGGCAAGGCAGGATTTGGAGATATTCTTCAATCGCATGGGACGCCTGCCGGCGCCGGTCTTCGACACGCAGATCGCGGCGATGGTCTGCGGGTTCGGCGATCAGGTCGCGTACGACCGCCTGGTGGCGAAGCTGACCGGCGCGCGGATCGACAAGTCGTCCCGTTTCACCGACTGGTCGACGAGGCCGTTGCGCGATCGCCAGTTCGAATACGCCATTTCCGACGTCACCCATCTTCGCGCCGTTTACGAGCGGCTGTCCGAGACCCTTGCCGCGAATGGCCGCGAACCCTGGCTCGCCGAGGAGATTTCGGAACTCCTCGCGCCTGCGACCTACGTGACGGATCCCCGCGAATCCTATCGGCGAATCGGGAAAATCGGTCGCGCGAGCCCGCGCACCCTGGCGGTCCTGCGGGAGCTCGCCGCATGGCGCGAGACCGAGGCGCAACGGCTGGACATCCCCCGACCGCGCGTCCTGCGCGACGAGACCCTGATGGAGATCGCCCACCATCCGCCGTCTACGGCCGACGATTTGGGGCGCATTCGGCTCGGGCGCGGGACAATTCGGGGACGGAGCGTCGACGACGTACTTGCGGCGGTGCGGCGTGGCCTCGACGTTCCGGCGGCCGACCGCCCCCGGCCCGACGGGCGCGAAGCGCGCGCCGCCGGGCGGGGGCCGCCGGTGGAGCTTCTCAAGGTCCTGCTCAAGGCGAAGTGCGAAGAATACGGCGTCGCGCCAAAGCTTGTCGCCTCGAGCGCCGAGATCGAGGCCATCGCCCAGGACGGCGAAAAAGCAACCGCGCGGGCGCTCCACGGGTGGCGACGCGACGTCTACGGCCAAGATGCGCTGAAGCTGCTTGGCGGCGAGACGGCGCTGGCAGCCAAAGGCAATCGGTTGACGGTGGTCTCGATCGCGCCCGCGCCCGCGTCGAAGGGGCGTTAGGCGCGGCGTTTGCCTTGGACGGTGACGGCGGATTCAAGCTCGAGGGACCTGGCAAGCGATCGCAATCGGCGCTCCACCTTTTCGCCTTCGAAGATTCCCCCGTCATCCGGTAGAACGAGCGTCACTTGGGCGCGCTTGCGCTTCAGCCGCGTCCGCGACAACAGGCCGGGAACGCCGCCGCTCAGCGTAAACGCCAAGCGCAACGCGAGGCCCACGGTGTGCGCGTTTCTTACCTCGTGTTCCTCGAGAAGGGTCCGCGCGAGATCTCCTGCTTCGGCTTCGCGCTGGTAGCGGAAACCGACGCATAGCGCGATGAGAATCCGTTCGCGGTGGCTCATGCCCCACAACGGAACGTGAAGGACCCGCTCGCGCGCAATGGCGCCACGGTATTCCGGGTGCTCGGTCCAGACGATGTCGCTCAGGTGACACGCGGCGAGGCGAAGGCGAGCGTCGACCGCGTCGTCGTCCGCGAACAGCGGCGCCATCCATTGGGCGAGTTCCCGCCCGTCGAGGCCGAAGCGCCGATGCCGGTGCGCGAGCGCCTTGCAGCCTTCGATCAGGGGATCGGCCGGCTCGGAGGATTGCGCCACGGCCTCGAAGAACCGGCCCTCCCGCATCCCGCCCGCGCAGAAGACCACGCGCCTCGGTCGGGCCGCGCGCAAGAGCCGCTCCATGATCAAGGCCGAAAATGGAAGGGTGTCGAGACGGCCGCGCGACACCCCCGGAATCCGCTCGAGGGTCGCCGGGCTCAAACGCGCGATCGCGCGGGTCAGATCGGCGGCTTCGCGCGCGCCGAGGGTATACTCGTCGATGACGTGCAAGGGATGGCCGGACTGGCTGATGGAGACGCCGGCGATCGTCCGCCACGCGCCGCCAACGGCGAAAAGGCTGCGCTCCTGGGCGTTGCCCAGCCACGGTATCGCCGCCAGGGTGTCGTCGACGATCTCGCGCGCCGCCTTGCGGTCGCCGCCGGAAACCTCGGTCAGCCACAAAAGTCCCAGCGGGAGCGAGGCGTCGGCGCCCAGCTCTCCCCCATCGAGCATGACCAGATCGAGGCTGCCGCCGCCGAGATCCCCCATGAGGCCGTCCGCGTTCGTCCGCACGGCCGCGACACCCCTGGCGGCGAGGCGCGATTCCTCGGGTCCGGACAGGACCCGGACGCGGATATCGAAACGCCTCTCCAGGTCGGCGACGAAGTCCGGACCGTCGTCCGCTTCGCGCACCGCCGCGGTGGCCAGGACGTCGAGCCGCGAGACGTTCATGGCGCGCACCAGGCCGACGTAGCGGGCGAGCGCCTCGTGCGCCGCCCTGACGCCCTGGCGATCGAGCCGACCCGTCGAACGAACGCCGCGGCCAAGCCCGCAGACGGCCTTTTCGTTGAACATGGGAATCGGGACGCGGACCGCTTCGTTGAAGACGACCAGGCGGATCGAGTTCGACCCCAAATCGATCACCGCCACCAAATCGGTCGGGGCGGTCTCGGTCTCGGCGAGAACGGCCGCATCGATTCGGCTGAGCTGCATGAGTCAGGTTTTATTGAGGACGAGTCGCGGAGCCCGTTTTTGGCCTTCCTTCAGCGCGCTTCCACGTCCCGACAGGCTGGGGTTGGTCATGAAGTAGAGGTGGGCGGAGAAGTCCCCCGGTTTCGCGGGGACGCGGGCGAATTCGCCATCCGCGCCGAGGGCCCACGATTGCGTCGCATCGTTCAGATTCGCCACCATGATCTGCTCGAGGATCTGCTGGTGTACGGTCGGGTTCTCGATCGGAATCATGATCTCGACCCGCCAGTCCAGGTTGCGCGGCATCCAGTCCGCTGACGAGATGAACACCTTGGCGTGGCGCGACGGCAGCGGGTGGCCGTTCGCGAACGCCATGATACGCGAATGCTCGAGAAAGCGCCCGAGGATGCTTTTCACGCGAATGGTCTCGGAAAGACCCGGAACGCCGGGGCGAAGGCAACAGATCCCGCGAATGATCAGGTCAATCTCGACGCCCGCCTGCGACGCGGCGTAGAGCGCGTCGATGACGGTCGAATCGACGAGCGCGTTCATCTTCGCCCAGATTCCGGCCGGCCGGCCGGCGCGCGCTTGCTCGGCCTCGTGGGCTATCAAATCGAGCAACTTCGAGCGCATCGTCAACGGACTGAACGCGAGTTTCTCGAGCGACGTCGGCGTCGCGTAGCCGGTCATGAAGTTGAAGATCTTGGCCGCGTCCCGGCACAGCTTCGGATCGCAGGTGAAAAACGAAAGGTCGGTGTAGATCTTCGCGGTCACCGGATGGTAGTTGCCGGTGCCGAAATGGGCGAATGGGCGCAGTCTGGAACCCTCGCGGCGGACCACCAGGTTCACCTTGGCGTGGATCTTCTTGTCCATGAAGCCGAAAACCACCTGGGCCCCGGCCTTCTCGAGGTCACGCGCCCAACGGATGTTGGCTTCTTCGTCGAAGCGCGCCTTGAGCTCGACGAGGGCGGTGACGGACTTTCCGGCCTCGGCCGCCTCGATCAGCGCCCTGACGATCGGCGAGTCCTCGCTCGTTCGATAGAGAGTCTGCTTGATCGCCACCACGGCCGGGTCCTGCGCGGCCTGACTGACGAATTGCGCCACCACGTCGAAGCTTTCGTACGGGTGGTGAACCACGAAATCCTTGTCGCGAATCGCGGCGAACACGTCACCGCCGAAATCGCGCACGCGTTCGGGAAACCGGGGACTGAAGCGCTCGAAAACCAGCTTGGGCCGCTCGCCGACGATGAGCTGCGAAGTATCGGCCAGTCCGAGCAAGCCGTCGGAAAGAAAAACGTCATTGGCGTCGACGCCGAGTTCCTCGATGACAAGCGCCTTGAGATCGTCGGAGATATCGGCGTTGAACGACAGTCGGATGACGGACCCCCGGCGCCGTCGCTTGAGCGCCGATTCGAACGTGCGCACCAAGTCCTGCGCCTCTTCCTCGATCTCCATCTCGCTGTCGCGGATCACCCGGAAGTTGCCGCCCTTCTCGACCACGAAGCCGGGGAACAACCGGTCGAGGAACAGGTCGACCGCATCCTCGATGGGGATAAACCGAATGTCGGGTCCGGGAAGCCGGATGAATCGCTCGATCAGCCGAGGCACCGGAATCAGGGCATTCAACTCACGCCCGTCGGCAAGCCCACGCAACGTCAAGATCAGGGAAAACCCGAAATTGGGGATGAACGGAAACGGGTGCGCGGGATCGATCGCCAGCGGCGTCAGAACCGGGAAGACGTCCTGCATGAAATGCGTCTCCAGCCAATCCCGATCTTCGTTCGAAAGCTCGGACGCGTAGAGAACCGAGACGCCGGCGTCACGAAGCTCTTGTCGGAGCATGCGCCAGCACGCCTGCTGCTCGGCGATCAGGTGCCGCGCCGTCTCGCCGATGGCCGCGAGCTGCTGGCTTGGCGTCAAGCCGTCCTCGCTCGGCGCCTCGAATCCGGCCCCCACTTGCCCTTTCAGGCCCGCGACCCGGACCATGTAGAACTCGTCCAGGTTGGCGGCGGATATGGAAAGGAACCGCAGCCGCTCGAGGACCGGATGACGGGCGTTCAGCGCCTCATCGAGGACGCGGGTATTGAACGCGAGCCAGGACAGTTCGCGGTTGATGAACCGTTCGGGTGAACTCGGGTCGAGCCGGACCGGTTGCGCCGCCACCAAGACCTCGAGCGGCTTCGGCGATCGCGCATCGCGCGATCGCGGCTTGTTCGCGGCCGATCCGCGCGCGCGATTCGCGGCCCCGTCCGACTGTGGCCTCTCGCGTTGCATACGAAGCTTCCTAAAGCCCGGCAACCGTTTTCCGGATGTATTCGCTCTAAACCGGCGCCTCGGCGAAGTCCAGCCAAGAATGCGTTACGCCGACCCAAGTCGGCGGCCGCTCATGGCCCGTCCGCGGCTCTCGCGAGGATCCGGCGCACCAGGGGAACCGTGATGTCGCGCCGCTCCGCCAGCGCCGTCGAATCCGCCGTCGCGACCAGGCGCCGCGCGGCATCGACGGTGCGATCCATGCGCGCGAGCGCGTATTGGATTACTGCGTCGGTCACCCGGAGCTGGCGGTCCGCAAACAACTTCACCAGGACGGCGGCTATGAGGGGATCGTCGGGCGGTCCGATCTCGACCGCCGGCGCCGCTTTCAGCCGCGACGACAGATCAGCGAGCGCGATCGGCCAGCGAGACGGCGCCGAGCGGGCCGTAAGCAGCATGGTTCGGCCTTCCTGTTCGACGGCGGTGTAAAGATGAAGCAATCCCTGCTCCAGCGCCGGCCCGGTCATCGCATCGGCGTCGTCAAGGACGATGGCCCGCGCATCGCCGAGAGCCGTTCGCGCCTCGGCCGCCCCGAGATCGGCGGGGGTGATCGCGCGGGCGCCGCTGCGGGTCCGGAATACGTGGGCGAGGTGCGTACGCCCGCACCCGCCGGGGCCGAAAACCACCAGGGCGGGGCCCGGCCAATCCGGCCATTGGTCAATCCAGCCAACCGCTTCGGCGTTATTCGGTGCGACCAGGAAATCGTCACCCGACAGCGAAGGGCGATGATCGAAGGCCAGCGCGAGCTGAGGGCCCGCGGTCAAGG
>JAKZXM010000022.1:0-7872 GCA_047514975.1 Rhodospirillales bacterium | reverse complement strand
CATCTACACCGGCGTCGAGGAGCTCATCGGCGCCTTCCGAAGCGCGTACCCTGCGCTCGCGGGCGCGGTCGGAATCCACACGAAATTCGTTCCCGATCTCCCGGCGCTGGCGAGCCTCGATCGCGACGCCATCCAGCGGATCATCGACCGCTCGCTCGCGCGGCTGAAGGTCGACAGACTCGATCTGGTCCAGTTCCATTGGTGGGACTGGAACGTTCCCGGTCACGTGGCCGCGGCGCTGGCGCTCGAAGATCTGTGCGGCGCGGGCAAGATCGGGCACCTCGGCGTGACGAACTACGACGTGGTGCATTTGGGCGAGCTCCTCGACGCCGGCGTTTCCGTGGCGGCCCACCAGATCCAGTATTCGCTTCTGGATTCGCGCCCTGAGAACGGAATGACGGCGCTATGCGCCGAACGCGGGGTCCCGATCCTGAGTTACGGCGCCCTTGGCGGCGGATTCCTGTCGCAAACCTGGCTCGGCGCACCGGCGCCGGCGCGGCCGCCTGCCAATCGCTCCTTGGTCAAGTACCGCCTGATCATCGATGAATTTGGCGGCTGGGCGCGGTTCCAGGACCTGCTGGCGACCCTGGACGCGATCGCCGGTCGCCACGGCGCCACCATCGGCCAGGTGGCGGTGCGCTGGGCGCTCGACCGGCCCGGCGTCGCGGGCGTCATCGTCGGCGCCACCTCGGCCCGGCACCTGGCCGACACCGTGGGCGTTTTCGCGCTGCGCCTGACGGACGAGGACGAGCGCGAGATCGCGGCGGTGACCGCCGGTCGCGCGGGACCGGACGGCGATTGCTTCGCGCTCGAGCGCGACCGCGACGGCCCCCACGGGCGGATCATGAAGTACGAGTTGAACGCGGTGCCCGATTGACGTCGAGGCCACCGGCCCCGAGCGGCCTGAGGCCGCGCAGCCAAGCGCCGTTCGGTTAGGGGCTTCGCTCCACCGCGTCCGCGAACCGCGTCCAGCGTCCAGCGCGCCGCCTCGGACCGGGTCCGAACCTCTGACCTCAGCGGAGAACCCAGTATGCGAACTGACTAAATCGCGTTCAATCCGACGCGCACGGGGCAGCTAAGGTGACGAAATGTCGCATCTACCATTTCTAGGATGAACAGTGCAGCGCCGTCTCCCCCGACATCAAAAAACTTGGATCCTCTGTAGTCGACGAAATCGATCTCTGATCTTCGAACGATGAACAACACCGTCGCGAAGTTCAAGATCGATACGTATGGTCCGAAATCGGAGTTGAGCACCGTACCGTCCTCGAATCGCGCCTCCAGCACCAAGAGCCCTGGGCGTATCACCGGCACCGTCAGCGGCCGCCCGCGGAAAGAGAGTACTTTGCCTTCCCAAACGACCGCATCATTGATCCGCATTGTCACTCGTGCGGGGCCTCTCCCCGTATCGTTAATCAGAATGACCGGTACGGACTGGCATTCAGCGACGTTCGAAACGGCCCAGGTCAACAGGAGCCACCCCGACAAGAGGCCGGCACCCACCAACACGAACCTCTTCATGGCGAACCTGCTGCCTTGCGTCCAAACAAGCGATGCCTCCACCGTAGATTGTCAAATCTTGTAGTCAAACAACCGCATAGACCTCAATCGATGTCCTATTTCAAGCGGAATGGCCTGCCCTGCAGGAGACCATGTCTTCCCGCATCGAGAACGATCTCCCTTGCAGGACGGCTATCATTTTGTGAGTTCATCGCCAGCCCTATTTCCGCATTGTTGTTGAACAGGTCCATCAGTTCTTCGTCTTGCGGATTCACCGTAGAAGATTCGTATGCATCGGTGATTCTCTTCGCGAACTCCGGTCCCAGCTCGCGGGCCAGCAGGAAGCTCCAATAGGCGTGTCGGAATGCATCACCTTCACGGTTGTGCAGGCTTTCAATTGACAACACACCTTGTTCCACGAGCTTTTCCATATCATCGCGTACTTGCAGAAATATCTTTCCGGCAATAAGACCCGCAATCGGGTTTTGGTCGCTTCCCATGCGTAGTGGGGCCCATCGCATCGAAGGCCAGCCGCTCGTACATCTCGTCGGCATCGACGGGTTCATCGGTCGGCGGGCCAGCATTCACAATGGGTGGTGAGATATCCCCTCGTTCACGCGCAAGGTGCTGTTCGCGAGCGCGAAAGAACGTACCGTAGGCATCTTGGGGCGCGCGAGCGACCGATCCCATCAAATAGGCCGCGCCATCGTCGAAGCTCGTGTCGCCCATGCGATCGTCGCTAGAGATTGTGGCGGGAATGGGGTCGGTGAACGCGCCCGGCCTGCGGCTCGGGGGCAGCCGCGCGTCTTCTTCAGTCCGGCGCGGCGCACCAAAGAAGCCCGCGCCGGCTTGCGTGCCGTGCACTCGGGGCTCGCGGTTCGGGGGCCCGGGCAGCTTTCCCATCTCGCCGTGGGCGGCGATCAGGACATCCGCCAACCGGGGGTCCCAGGTTCGGGGAATGCTCGCGATCGTGCCGTCCGTAACGCCCATCTCCGCCATCTTTCTCCTGAACGCCGGCATCGCCGCCTGGGGGTCGGGCAGTGTCTTCAGCGCCCGCAGCCCGCGGGCGACCATGGCGCCGTCGTCGATGGCCTTCGCCCACTCGGCGGCGCTCATCGCCTGGCGCTTCTCGTCGACGAGGTCGCGCACGGCCACCATGTTGATCACCGGCGGGCCCGCCCGCTCTGGCGTCACGCCGCTGAGCTCTGCCAGCGAGATCACTGCGGGCGACCAGGACAGCCGGTCCGGAATCGGGCGCCGGCGCGCGGCCCGCGTGTCGGAGCGCTCGGGCACGACGCCGCTGAGCTCCGCCAGGCTGATGAATTTCCGAGCGCCCGGCCAATCACCGTCCGCCGGAAAGTCATCGCCGTAGTTAAAATCATCGTCGGTGATCATGTCGTTCATCCCTATAGTTCAGCTTGGCCGCCCGCGGCCTTCGAGGGTGCATTCTCATCGAGATTCCCGGTTTTCAAAATGTAAAAAAGTGCTGAATCACGCCATGGGGATCGCGCTCGCGACCCTGAAGCACGCCGCCCCGACGGGTTCGTCCGGGCCCGGCGAACCCCTCGCCGCGGGTCCCGATATGTCCTAATCTGGCGCGGTGAGAACGAAGCCCGATTCGCAGGCGCCCCATGACCTTCGCGGGTGACTTCCCGCAGACCGATCCCAAGCGGCTGGCGATCGAAGCCGCCCACGGGGCCGACGAAACCGCCTGCGTTGTCGCCCTTTTGTCCGAGCTGGGTCGCGGGGCCGACGCGCACGGGCGCGTGCAAGAGCGCGCCGCCGCCCTGGTGCGCCGGGTGCGCGCGATGCGGCGCGGCAACGGCGGCATCGAAGCTTTCCTCAACGAGTACGGGCTTTCCAACAAGGAGGGTGTCGTCCTCATGTGCCTGGCCGAGGCCCTGCTGCGGGTTCCCGACGCCGACACCGCCGACCGCCTGATCCGCGACAAGATCGCCGAGGCCGACTGGCACGGCCACCTGGGCAGGAGCGAATCGCTCTTCGTCAACGCCTCCACCTGGGCCCTGATGCTCACGGGCCGGGTGATGGACCTGGCCGGCGACGACGAGCTTCGCGACGTGGGCGACTTCCTGGGCCGCGCGGTGGCGAAAACCGGCGAGCCCGTCATCCGCCAGTCGATGATCCAGGCGATGCGCATCCTGGGCCGCCAGTTCGTGATGGGGCGGACCATGGAAGAGGCCATGGCGCGGAGCCGCGACTTCGAGGCCAAGGGCGTCCGCTTCTCGTACGACATGCTGGGCGAGGCGGCGCGAACAGGCGCCGACGCCGAGCGCTATTTCGAGGCTTATGCGGGCGCCATCGCCGCGCTGGCGGCGGAGGCCCGCGAAACCGGGGTGTTCGACGGCCCCGGGATCTCGGTCAAGCTGTCGGCCTTGCATCCGCGCCTGGAGCTGGCGAAGCGCCGCCGCCTATTCGACGAGCTTCTGCCCCGCTTGAAATCGCTCGCCGCGGCGGCCAAGGCCGCGTCCGTGGGCTTGTGCGTCGACGCCGAGGAGGCCGACCGGCTCGACGTCTCGCTCGATCTGTTCGAGGCGGCCTTTTCGGAGCCGGCGCTGGCGGGCTGGGAGGGTTTCGGCCTCGCCGTGCAGGCGTACCAGAAGCGGGCGCCGGCGGTCATCGACTGGCTTGCGGCGCTTTCGCGGCGCCACGCGCGGCGGCTCACGGTGCGCCTCGTCAAGGGCGCGTACTGGGATACCGAAATCAAGCGCGCCCAGGAACGCGGCCTCGGGGGCTATCCCGTCTTCACCCGCAAGGCCTCGACCGACGTCTCCTTCCTCGCCTGCGCGCGCCGGCTTCTCGATTCGCCGGACGCCTTCTATCCCCAGTTCGCCACCCACAACGCCCATACGCTGGCGTCGGTTCTCGAGATGGGTGGCACTGAGCGAGACTATGAATTTCAACGCCTCCACGGCATGGGCGAGGCCCTGTACGAAGCCCTCGCCGAGGACGGGGCCGCCGTCGCCTGCCGGGTGTACGCGCCGGTCGGCGGTCACGAGGACCTGCTGGCCTATCTCGTTCGCCGCCTGCTCGAGAACGGCGCCAACACCTCCTTCGTCAACCGCGTCATCGACGACCGGGCGTCGATCGAGGACGTCATCGCCGATCCGGCCGAGAAGGTGCGGGCGCTCGAAGAAAAGCCGCACCCGGCGATTCCGCTGCCGCAGGCGCTCTATGGCGACGAGCGGCTGGGCGCGCGCGGCGTCGATCTCGGCGATCCGGCGCAGATTCGTGCGATGGCCGCCGCGATGAACGCCGTTGAGGGCAGGTGGCGCGCGGCGCCGGTGATCGGGGGGAAGACCGTGCAGGGATGCGACGAAAGGGACGCCCTCGATCCCGCCGACCGGCGCCGGCGCGTAGGCACCGTTTCGGACGCGACCGAAGAACTTATCGACGAGGCGTTGTCGCTGGCCCAGCGCTTCGCTCCGCATTGGGACTCGACGCCGGCCGACGAGCGCGCCCGGTGCCTCGAGCGCGCCGCCGATCGCATGGAGGATCAGATGCCGGCGCTGATCGCGCTGTGCGTCCGCGAGGCAGGCAAGACCATCGACGACGGCATCGCCGAAGTGCGCGAAGCGGTCGACTTCTGCCGCTACTACGCGGGCCGCTGCCGGGCCGAGTTCGCGTCACCGGTGGTGCTGCCGGGGCCGACCGGCGAGGCGAACGAGATTCGCCTGCACGGGCGGGGCGTTTTCGCCTGCATCGCGCCGTGGAACTTCCCGCTCGCGATCTTCACGGGCCAGGTGGCGGCCGCGCTTGGCGCCGGTAACGCCGTCGTCGCCAAGCCCGCCGAACAGACCGCCTTGATCGCCGCCCGGGCGGTCGCGATCCTTCACGAGGCGGGCGTTCCCGCGGACGCTTTGCATCTGCTCCCCGGTAACGGCCCCGGCGTCGGCGCGCCGCTGGTCCGCGATCCGCGCATCGACGGCGTCGCGTTCACGGGATCGCTCGAGACGGCCCGGCTGATCAACCGCGCGCTCGCCGGTCGGGCGTGCGCCATCGCGCCCCTGATCGCCGAGACCGGCGGCCAGAACGTGATGATCGTCGATTCGACGGCGCTGCCGGAACAGGTCATCGACGACGTGGTGGCATCGGCGTTCCGCAGCGCCGGCCAACGGTGCTCGGCGTTGCAGGTCCTGTTTCTGCAACGCGAGGTCTCGGCGCGCATCCTTGCCATGCTCGCCGGCGCCGTGGACGAACTCAAGATCGGCGATCCGGCGTTGCTCGAGACCGACGTCGGACCCCTCATCGATGGCGATGCGCTTGTGAGCCTCGAAGCCCACGCGGCGGCCATGGCCCGACAAGGGCGCCTGGTGCGCGAGGCGGCGTTGCCGCCCGAGTGCGCTCACGGCACCTTCTTCGCCCCCCGGGCCTTCGAGATCGAGAGCATGGCTGTGCTGGAGCGCGAGGTGTTCGGACCCATCCTTCACGTCATCACCTATTCGGCCGATCGCCTGGATGCCGTCATCGACGCCGTCAATGGCACGGGCTTCGGGCTGACGCTCGGCATCCACAGCCGCATCGACGCCACCCAGCGCGCCGTCCACGCGCGCCTCAGGGTCGGCAATGCCTACGTCAACCGCAACATGATCGGGGCGGTGGTGGGCGTGCAGCCCTTCGGCGGCGAGGGTCTTTCGGGAACCGGCCCCAAGGCCGGCGGTCCCCGCTACCTTCACCGATTCGCCACCGAGCGCGCGCTTTCCATCAACACGGCCGCCACCGGCGGCGACGCCCAGCTCCTGTCGCTCGCGGAAGAGTGACCAATTTGGCCCTGGACCATCCGAGGGCGGGCGCGGACGAGGTCGCGCAGCGATCGTGGGACGTGATCATCGTCGGCGGCGGCGTCATCGGCAGCGCCATCGCCCATTTCCTTGCCGCCGAGCCCGCGTTCCCCGGCTCGATCCTGGTGGTGGAGCGCGATCCGAGCTACGCGCGATCCTCGACCGCCCTTTCGGCGGGATCCATCCGCCGGCAGTTCTCCACACCGGAAAATATCAATATTTCCAAATTTGGATTCGAATTTCTTAAAGCAATAAATGAGAATCTTGGCAGGGGCGGCGAGGCCCCGGATGTCGGCTTGGTCGAGGCGGGATACCTGTTCCTGGCGACCGAGCGGGGGATCGGAATTTTGCGTGAGAACCACGCGGTCCAGCGCGGCTGCGGCGCCGAGGTCGCGCTCCTTTCTGCGGACGCGTTGCGGGAGCGGTTCCCGTGGCTCAAGGTGGACGATCTTGCGGGCGGCTCGCTGGGCCTTGCGGGCGAGGGGTGGTTCGACGCGTTCGCGTTGCTGCAAGCGTTCCGGCGAAGCGCGGCTGCGCTTGGCGCGGTTTACGTCGAAGACGAAGCCGTCGGCTTGGCGCGCGCGGGCGATCGCATCACCGGGGTCACCCTGCGCGGGCGTGGAAGCGTTGCTTGCGGAACCTGTGTCAACGCCGCCGGGCCAAGCGCGGCCGCGCTTGCCGCCATGGCCGGGATCGAGCTGCCGGTGCGCCCGCGCAAGCGCGTGGTGTTCTATTTCCAGTGCCCAGGCCCGGTCGCCGGCGCACCCCTGGTGGTCGATCCCTCGGGCCTCTATTTCCGCCCCGAGGGCGAAGGGTTCATTTGCGGCATGCCACCGCCGCCCGAAGACGACCCGGATTCGACGGACTTCGACGTGGATTACGCCATGTTCGAGGACCGCATCTGGCCCAGGCTCGCCGATCGGGTTCCGGCCTTCGAGACCCTCAGGCTCCGGCGCGCCTGGGCCGGCCATTACGCCTACAACACCTTCGATCAGAACGCGGTCCTCGGTCCCCATCCCGAAATCGGCAACTTCCTCTTCGCCAACGGCTTCAGCGGCCACGGACTGCAACAGTCGCCGGCGGTGGGGCGCGCGATCGCCGAGCGCATTACCTTCGGGGCCTATCGCACCCTCGATCTCGGGCGCCTTTCCTACGCTCGGATCCCGGCCCGACAGCCACTCCGCGAAGTCGCGGTGGTCTGAGGCCGGCGGCGCGCCCGCGCCAGAGCACTATCCGACCAGATTGAAGGTCTATCACCCAATTGGCCGTGTTGTTTCTCCTGCTCATCCCACCAACTGCAAACCGTCGTCGGTCTGCGACGGCCTACAAGGCCCCTGCATAAATGCCGATCCTCCGCTCCGCCCTGCAAGACCACATGCGAAAGGCTCAGGCCAACAGCGCCGTTGAAACCATCATGCAGGCGGCATAGCCTGTTCAACCAGCGATGCCTGCCTCGCCTTTTTCAACAGGGAAAGGGACATCGCCGCAAAACCGCATAAACAATATTTAGGCGTGGAGTACAAATTATAAAGAAACTAGTGGCATTAATTATTCTATTTATTCAGTATAGTGG
>JAKZXM010000021.1:0-3106 GCA_047514975.1 Rhodospirillales bacterium | reverse complement strand
GCATGATGTTGCGTGCCTTCCCACTGCTGGAAGGCCCGGATAAGGCACGGGCTGCGCTGTGATTTTCTGAGTCCGCCGGCTGAAACCGTTGCATTGCGTAGGTCAATATCTAGACGAACCGGAAGCAAGGGGATAAGCCTTTCAGCGAATTCGAGAACGCCCTTCGATCAAGGATGGGCGGATGCCGCATCGAGGGCGTGCTCGCATTGGGAGAGATCGCCTCCGATGGCGGTCGCCTGCCCGATTTTCACAACAAAACCGTGGCGGCGGGCGTGTTTTTCACCGGTTCCTAACATGGACGTCGTCGGTGAATCACTCCTCCTGCTCGATCTGGCGCTTCTGGTCGGGCGCACGTTGGGGCAGAGTCTGGACCGACGGTGTCACGAGTTTCTACGAGTATTGATGTCGCGCCACAATGTCTCTTACGGCGCCGTCTGGATTCGCGGCGACGCATTGCATCGTGGCGGCGACAACCGGCGGCTGGAATTGGTCGCGGCCCTGCCGCTCGCGCGAGGCATCGTAAAGCAAGCATCCGAAAGCCACCCCGCCATGGCGGCCTTGAAGCAGGACAGGTTTCTGGTCGTCGCTGATTCGAATCCGGACTTCGACGACCAAGTTTTGGAGTCCAATATCAATACCGGTGCCTTCGCCTCGTTCAAATTGGGTGACCTCGGTTTATTGCGTTTATACTCCATGAACAACGAGAGCTTCTCGGTTCGCGAGATGAACCAGCTCTGGGGTGTCATCGAAATATTCACGATCTCCATAAACGACGCCTTGTCGCATCGGCGGCTACGCGAGGAAACCGAGGAACGAGAACAGATTGAAAGCCAACTCCGCCAAGGCGAACGACTGCGGGCCATCGGCCAGCTGACGGGTGGTGTCGCGCATGATTTCAACAACCTGCTGGCCGTGGTGATGACGAGCGCGGAGTTGCTGGGGCGGCGCCTGGAGCCGGGAAATCCCATGATCGAGCAGATCCTGCACGCGGTGGACCGGGGCGCGGAGTTGACGCAACGGCTCCTGGCCTTTTCGCGCCAGCAACCGCTGCGGTCCCGGCCGACCGATCTGGCGGCGCTGATCGGCGACATGTCGGATCTGCTCTCGCGCACCCTGGGCGAAACGATCGAGATCGAGACGGCGGCCCAGAGCGAATTGTGGCCGGCGATCGTCGACGCCGGACAGGTAGAGAACGCGCTGCTCAATCTCTGCATCAATGCCCGCGACGCGATGGAGAACGGTGGCAAGCTGGTGATCGAGCTGAGCAACGCCCATCTGGGCGCGGACGATCAGGCGCGGGACCCGGAGGCCTCCGTGGGCGATTTCGTGCTCCTGTCGGTGACGGATACGGGCGCGGGAATGTCGGCGGAGGTGCGCGACCACGCCTTCGAGCCGTTCTTCACGACCAAGGAGGTGGGGCGCGGCAGCGGCCTGGGGCTGAGCATGGTCTACGGCTTCGCCAAGCAGTCGGGCGGACACGTCGACCTTCGCAGCGAGCCTGGCTGGGGCACGACGGTGGATGTCTTCCTGCCCCGCGCCCCGGAGGCGCCGCCGCGCCCGGCGGCCGGTCCGGGGGACGAGGTGACGCTGGGCCGGGGGGAGACCGTACTGGTGATCGAGGACGACGAGTTGGTCCGCGAAATGGCGGTCCGATCGATCGAGGGGCTGGGCTACCGCGTGGTGTCGGCCGGGGACGCGGCGGCGGCGTGGCGGATAGTGGAGAGCGGGACCCGGATCGACGTGGTGCTGTCGGACGTGGTGTTACCGGGCGGGACCAGCGGGCCCGAGTTCGACGAGCGGCTCGGCCGGCACGCGCCCGATCTTCCAGTCCTCTTCATGTCGGGCTATCCGGCCGACGCGGCCAAGCGCGGCGGCCTCGTCGATACCGACGTGGTCCTGCTCGCCAAACCCTTCCGGCGCGGTCAGCTGGCCAAGGCGCTCCACGACGCCCTCGACTGACGGACCTGGGCGCCGGGGACGGGTGCGATGCTCGCCGTCAGCGAGCGGCGCGGGCGCGGCGGGCGAGTGCGCGGGCCAGGCGGTCGAGGTTGATTCTGGCCTGGGCGCGCTCGATGGGGCCGTCGATCGCGATGTGGAGGTCCGGCCCCCCCTCGCCGACACCTGGAAGCCGCGCGCGGGCGTCGATATCGAGCCGCCAGGCGGCGAGATCGATCTCGCCCCGGAGGGCGACGGCGTACTCGCCCAGCCAGCCGGTGCTGTCCAGGGTTCGGGCAACGCCGCCCGAGACATGCCATTGCCCCTCGAGCGAGAAGTTCGTCCCCTCGCCGGCCAGAACGCGGGCTAGGGCTTCCGAGCTCGCTTCCTCCGCCACCGGGTCGGCGAGCCGCGCATCCAGCCGGGCGATCGCGAACTCGACCAGTTCGCCCCGCGAGATTTCGACCGCGAGGCCCCCGGTGAGGCCGCGCGCCATTACCCTCGGAGTGGCGCCGAGGGTATCGAGGGCGCCGGCGATGGTGATGCGGCCGGCCGGTCCCGGCGCGCCGCGCGCGGCGCCGAGCAGGGTGGCGAGGTCCGCGTTCGTCAGATCGAATTTCACCGTGGCACCCGGTGTCTCGCCCGTGAGCAAGCGCCCGGCGAGCTTCAGCTCGCCGCCGAAGATCCGCCCACGGAAGCCATCGAGCACGATCAAGCCGGGTCGGGCGGCGAAGCTCGCTTCGGCATCCTTGACCACCACGTCGCCGAGCCGAACCAGGCCGCTTTCGACCGTGATCCGGCCGTCGACCTCGGGGAGACAGTCGAGCGCCATCGTCGTCTCCGGCCAGGGCTGGCCATCCGCGCCCAGTGGCGGGAAGCGCGCGGGCGGGGCGAGCACGATCTCCTCGGTCCGCAGGCGCAGATCGACCTCGGGACGCGCGCGCCCGAGTACCAGCCGGCCCTCGCCCACCGCCCGGTGGTCGCCGAGACGGAGAGACAATGCGTCGAGGCCGAGATCGGCCCACCGCCCCCGGAGCTTGCCCGAGACCTGGGCGTCCCGCGCGGAGCCGGCCAGGAGCGGCGAAAACCCCGTTTCGAGCCCGAGGAGCACCGCCGGGTCCGGGTGGTTCATGGTGATCGCCACGTCGAAGTCGGGATCGCCCACCGGCCC
>JAKZXM010000020.1:0-4477 GCA_047514975.1 Rhodospirillales bacterium | reverse complement strand
GTGCCGCCGGCGTCGCGCCACGCCTCGAGCGCCGCCGGCCAGGGGTCGTCGGGGACCGGGCCGTTGATTCGCGCATCGAGAAAGATCAACTCGATCGAACGGCCGAGCGGCAGCCCGAACGCGGACGGAACGCGCACATCGGTGATGCGCGCCCGGATCTCGTATGCGGCTGACGGATGTGTGGGCTCGTCCGTACTCGGGCGGCCCGCCTCGAAGGTCGCGGCGCCCACCGAGACGCCGTGGGTGGGTTCGGTAGCGGCGGGCTCGGTGGCGGCGAGCGCGAGCCGCTCGAGAGCGAGTGTTCCCCCGGCCACGCGTCCGTCCTCGGTTCGAATTTCGGCGCGGACGGAGCCGCCCGCGCTGGCGTAGGTGCGCGTCACACCGGCGAATGTCGAGCGTATTCGGTGCGGACCGACGAGCGAGACGGAAATGCGCCTCCAGTTCCAGACCCGGATCTCGACCACGGCCTCGCGCGCCCTCCAAATCGCGGTGCCCCCGAACGGCGCCCAGGCCAGTGTCGGCTCATCCATGCGCGCGCGAAGGCGCAACGGAAATCCGCCCAAATCAAGGTGGGAATAGGTGACGGCGGGCATTCCATCGGGCGCGCCGCTGACGGCCGCCTCGAGCGCGCCGCGGAACACGAACGCCATGACCAGCCAAACAGCGACGTAAAGGATGCACGCCGACGCCGCAAGCAGCAGCGCCAGGGTTGCGCGTTCGAACACGCTTCGAGAAGGCGCGCCCGGTCCCTCGTGGGACGGTCCGTCTTCGGATCCGCCGTGCGGTCGATCTCGGTCCTGGCTCGCCATGGAGGCGCCATCCAAGGATTGTCGGATTACGCGGATCGTCCCTTAATAGCGCGGCTGGCGACCGGCATCGAGGGGACGTAACGCCGCGCCTGCGGGAACAAACCGAATCACCACGATCAAATGGGTTCGATCTGCTCGGCGTGCGCCCTAGCGTTCGCGCAACCGCGGCATCAGCTCGACGAAGTTGCAGGGCTTGAGCCGCGCGTCCAACTGGTGGACCAGGATCTCGTCCCACGCGTCGCGACACGCGCCGGGCGATCCCGGAAGCGCGAAGAGATACGTACCCCCGGCGACGCCGGCGGTGGCCCGGGACTGGATCGTCGACGTCCCGATTTTCTTGAAGCTGAGCATCCGGAACAGCTCGCCGAAGCCCGGGATCTCCTTCTCGTAAACCGCCTGGAAGGCTTCGGGCGTAACGTCGCGCCCCGTGAGCCCGGTCCCGCCGGTGGCGATGACCACGTCGACCTCGGGGTCCGCGATCCAGGCCTTCAGTTGCTCGATGATCGCATCCCTTTCGTCGATGACGATGGCGCGGGCGACCACCGCGTGGCCGGCCTCGTCCGCCTTGTCGGCAAGCAACCGGCCCGAGCCGTCGGTCTCCGGCGTGCGGCTGTCGGAGACGGTCAGGATCGCGACGTGGACGGGCACGAAACGGCGGTCTTCATTCCTCGTCGCCATGCTCCGCCACCATGAGCGTGTCCCGATCGAGGCGCGTGTAGACCGCTCGCTTGCCTTCAGCGATCGCGTCCAAGGACGGCGTCGGCTGGCCCAACCGATCGCGATAGATCCACAGATTCGCCAGCACGCGCTCGATGAAGATGCGGGTCTCGCGCAACGGGATGCTTTCGATGAAGAGCAAGGGATCGCCCTTGAATTTCGTCCGCTTGAGCCAAGCGCTGAGGTTTCCCGGTCCGCCGTTCCACGCCACCGCGAGCTGGAACAGATCGCCCTGGACATTGGGATCGTCGAGCAGCATCTCGAGGTACTTCTGGCCAAGCTCCAGGTTGACCTCGGGTTCGAAGAGCTGGCCGCGCTTCGAGCTCCGGAAGCGGCGATCCTTGGCCACGAAGCCGGCCGTGCGCGGCATGAGCTGCATCAGCCCGCGCGCCCCGGCCGGGCTCTTGGCCTTGGGGTTGAATTCCGATTCCTGGCGGATCACGGCGTAGATCAACGCCCGGTCGACGCGGAAGCCGTCCTTCGGCGTCCATCGGGGAAGCGGGTAGGCGGCGGCGTCGAACCCGCCGCCCGGGTACATGAGCTTCGAAAGACGGAGCGCGAGCGCCGGCATGTGCGCATGGCTGGCGGTGGTCAGGACGCCCTGCGCGATTTGGTCGTTGGCGCCGGCCGCAAGGTTGCGCAACTCGCGTTCGGCGGCCTCCGATTGCTCTACCTGGGTCAGTGCCAGGGCCCGCCGGCCGCCCGGAGTGGCCGCCAGCGCCGCTAGCGCCGAGCGATTCGCGCTCGGCGGCGTCCACCGGAACACCAGTGGAAGGCCCATCGCGCGGCGCGCGATCATCCCGTAGAAGGTGTACGGATGGCTCGCGGCCCGGCCGAGCAGGCGGTTGACGTTGCGGGGCTGTCCCGAGACCAGGCGCGCGCGCGCCGCCCAATAGGCCGACGCCGAAACCAGCCAGGACGAGGTGTCGGGCGTCGCGGCTGCTGCTTCGAAGTGCCGCCCGGCGACGTCCAGGCGGCCCAGGCGCCAGGCCGCGAGCCCGGCCGTCCAATGGGCTTCGGGCACGTAGCGGCCGGACCGGGCGGCCGCCTGAGACGCCCATTCAAGCGCCCATTCGTCGTGTCCGTCGGCGAAATACCCCGCCCCCAGGCGCGCCCGGGCGCGGTCGAATTCGAAAGCGCCGAGTAGGCGTTCGGTCGCCGCATCGCGCAAGTGGCGTTTCGCCGCCTTGGTCCAGCCGCGTCGAAGGTTGGAGTGGATCTGCCGTCTCAAGGCCGTCGCCTTGCGCCGGTCGGCCGCGCTCAGATTGCCTGATCTGGCCGGCGGGGCCGCGCGTACGGGGGCGATCTCGAACGCGCCGGCCCCGAGATGCGCGCCGCTCGGCGGATCGGGGTGGCGCCAGTTCTTGGGCCGGCGGCGGAGCGCCAGCTTATAGATCCTCTGGGCCTGCGGATGGTCCGCGTACTCCGCCATCCACGCCTTGAGTTCCTTGTACTTCGAACGGTACTTGGTCGGATGCAGGTAGCGCTGGGCGAGAACGTGGCCCATCAGCACGCGATTCCCCAGTCGCGCGATCGCGCGGTCGGCCGCGGCCCAATTCCCGTCCTCCTGAAGCGCGAAGATCGCCCGGTAACGAGCCGCGTCGTCGGCGGACAGGATTTGGGGCAGGGCGAATTCGCCCGTCTCGTCGCCGGCGCCGCCGATGGCCGGCGTCAGGGACGCCGTTATAGGTGCAACCGAAGACTGAAAAGCGTGCGCGCCGACCTGCGACCGCGCCTCGACGTCCCCTTCGGCCGCCTGTGCGGCACTTGCGAGAGCCGTCGCGGCGGCGACCGAGGCGGCCAACGCCGCACGAAACATCCCCCAACCCGATGCCATGGGCCTGTGCTTCAGGAAGCTCCCCTCTCGCCAACTTGTTGGAGACATAAACCAATTCTCGCCGCGGTGGCAAGTCCGGAGCCCTTTCGCGCCGCGCCGGGGCCGAGGCGGTCGACGCGCCGTTCCCAGCGGCCTCAGGGCGCGCCGAGCTTTCGCTTGATCTCGAGCATGTCGTGCCAGGACGCCCGTTTCTGCCCCGGCGAGCGCAGCAGATAGGCGGGATGGAAGGTGACCTTGGTCGGCACCGGCCGCGCCAGGCGCGGGGTCGAAAACGAAAGCCACCGGCGGCGCAACTTGCCGACGCTTTCGTTGATCCCGAGCACCGACTTGGCGGCCGCGCCGCCGAGCGCGACTAAGAGCTCGGGATCCACCAGCTCGACGATTCGCTCGAAGAACGGCAGGCACGCGGCGATCTCGGCGGTCGTGGGATTGCGGTTTCCGGGGGGACGCCAGAAGACCGTGTTGGTGATGAAGACCTCGGTGCGCTCCAGCCCGATGGAAGCGAGCATGCGGTTGAGGAGTTGTCCGCTCTGGCCGACGAAGGGGACGCCTTGGCGGTCCTCCTCGGCTCCCGGCGCCTCGCCGATGAGGACGATTCGCGCGTCCGGTCCGCCGTCGCCGAAGACCAGGTTGGTGGCCGTTTTCTTAAGCGCGCAATCCTCGAAGGACGCGAGCGCCCGATGCAGCTCGTCCAGCGTCGATGCGGCCTGGGCGAGACCGACCGCGGTTCTGACCGGCGCGTCGTTCGCGGTCTCGGCCCCGTCTCCCGCACGCGATGGCGCTGGCGACCGTGCCGCGATCGGTCCGGGCGCCGGACGCACCGGAGGTGGCGTCGGGCCGGGCCGGGCGCGTTCCGCGCGCTCAGGCGCGGAACCGCGCGCCGGGCGCCGTTCTCCACCGTCTTGGCGATAGCGGTTCCAGGGCGTCTCGCCGATCGATTCGTCGACGCCCGCCAGCAGGTAGAACTCGAGCACGCGCCTGGGGTCCATCGCCGCAACCTACCAGCTTCGCACCCCTAGATCATTATCCACTCACGTGGAATCGCACCGGCCCACACCCCCGCCCGGCCGCCCACGGAATGGTACCCTTGGGGCGGCCGGGCGCGGGTGTGGGC
>JAKZXM010000019.1:0-2506 GCA_047514975.1 Rhodospirillales bacterium | reverse complement strand
AGCAGGCGGTCGCACGCATCACCCGTTATCTGGACGCGGCGGGCGGCGCGCTCTTCCTTCTCGACGAGACCGGATCGACGCTCACGTGCGTCGCGTGTTCGGGGGAAACCCAGATCACCGGGATTTCCATCGGCGCGGAATCCGGGATCGTCGGGCGGTGCGTGCGCAACAATGCGGGCGAGATCGTCCGTGACGTGGATCGCGATCCCGGCTTCAACCGCTCGGTCGACGAACGGACCGGCTACCGCACCCGATCCATCCTGTGCGCGCCGCTCAGCGTCAGGGAACAGCGCATCGGCGCGATCGAGCTGATCAACAAGAAGGGCGGCGACGGCCTGTTCGAAGTCTCGGACCTGAACCTGCTGCAGGTGCTGTGCGCGCCCGCGGCGCTCGCCATCCTGAACGCGCGCATGGCGCTGGCCCTGGTCGAGCAGGAGCGCATCAAGCGCGAGCTTGAACTGGCCGCCGAGATTCAGCGCGGCCTTCTTCCCGCGGCCCAGGCGCCTCCCTTTCCGATCCACGGCCGAAACGTCCCGGCGCGAACCGTATCCGGCGACTTCTTCGATTTCTTCGCGCTTCCCGACGGCCGGATCTGCTTCAACCTCGGCGATGTCTCGGGCAAGGGCATGAACGCGGCGCTTCTGATGGTCAAGGCCGCCGGCCTGTATTGCTGCCTGGGCAAGACGATCTACGCCCCCGGCGCGCTTCTCGGGCTGATCAACGCGGAAGTGTACGAGACCGCCACGCGGGGAATGTTCATCACCATGGTCGGCGGCATTTACGATCCGGCCGCGGAAACGGTCGTCATCGCCAACGCCGGCCACGAACCGCCGCTTCACCACGACCGAAACGGTGAGTTTACGCCGCTGCCGGCCGAGGCGCCGCCGCTCGGGATCGGCGTCGGGCTGACCCCCGACGAGGGCTACCCGGAAACCGAGCTGCACCTTGCGGGCGGAACGCTCTATCTGTTCTCCGACGGCGTGACCGAAGGCTACGCCGTCGACGGTCGGCCGCTCGCGGTCGAGGGCGTGATGCAAACGCTTCGCGAGAACGCAGCGCTTCCGTTGCCGGCGCGCCTGGACGCCGTGGTGGCGCGGCTGGTTCACGGCGGGCGCGTCCTGCGCGACGACGTGACCATCCTCGGCGTCGATGGCGGGAGCCGGGAGTGAGGGTACACCGCCCCGCAGGCGCCGCGAACCCGGCCGACGCCATCGACGGCGAGGGCGAAATCCTTTTGCAAATGCGCGTCCCGGCCCTCGCAGAAAGGCTCAAGGACGTCCGCGACGCCGTTCGAACGGCGGTTCTCGATTGCGGGTGCTCGGACGCGATCGCCGGCGACATCGTGATCGCCGTCGGCGAGGCGTGCCAGAACATCGTCCGCCACGCTTACGCCGACGAGCCGGACGGCGAGTTCATCGTCGAGATTCGCCGCGACGGCGACGCCGTGGTCGTGCTGCTGCGCGACTTCGCAAAAGTCGTGGACCCGGACAGCATCCGCCCGAGAAAGCTGGACGATCTGCGCCCCGGCGGGCTCGGCACCCACTTCATGCGCGAGATCATGGACGATGTCGCGTTTCAGCAAGCGCCGGGAACGCGCGGTAATCTGTTGAGGATGGTGAAGCGAATCGCATAAAGAGGCGCGGGTCTGGCTCGGAACGAATTGCGAGAAATCAATGCGTTACAAAACACCGTCATGCGCGGGCTTGACCCGCGCATCCACGTGGGTCCGTTGGAATTTCGCCGAGAGAAAGGCGTGGATGGCCGTGTCAGGCACGGCCATGACGATGTGTGATACTGATAACGCATTGATTCCAAATACATCATTTTCGGTCAGACTCTAAAGAGGCGCGGATGGAGATCCGGATCACCGACCAAGATAAGGCGGTCGTCGTCGCCTTCGAAGGCGATATCGACCTCGAAAGCTCGCCCAAGGCGCGCCAGGCGCTGCTCGAGTGCGTGGGCCGCGCCCGCCCGGTGCTCGTCGATCTGTCGGGCGTCAGCTACATCGACAGCTCGGGCGTCGCCTCGCTGGTGGAATCCTTTCAGGCCGCGCGCAAGGGCGGCCGCGCGTTCGCGTTGGCCGCCGCCAGCGAGGCCACCCTTCGCGTGCTCCAGTTGGCGCGCCTTGACAAGGTGTTCACCATATACGAGACCGTCGCGGACGGACTCGACCAAGCGGTCTGAGGTCGCCGATGGCCGAACAAGCGACGGAAAATCCGGCCGCCCGGTTCGTGGAACGGGTCGGGCGCGGCGCGGTGCGCGGAGTCGAGGAGCTCGGCGCCTGCGGCATGCTGGTGTTCGAGACCCTCTACTGGATCGTTTTGGGGCGGCGCATGCGCCAGCCGGTTCGCATCGATGCGGTCTTCGTGCAGATGATGGAGACCGGGATCGGCGCGATCCCCATCGTCGCCTTGATGGCGGGCACGATCGGCGTGATGCTCGCGATCCAGGGCATCCACACGCTCAAGATCTTCGGCGCCGAGAGCCAGGTCACGGTGGGCATCGC
>JAKZXM010000018.1:0-5233 GCA_047514975.1 Rhodospirillales bacterium | reverse complement strand
GTCTCCGCGGCGGTGAACATCCTGACCGACGTGTTCTCGCTCCTGCTCATCTATTCCGCCGCGGGCATCGGGTGGATGATTTTCATCGCCCTGCCCCCGCTGGTGGGCGCGGTGCTGACCGTCATGACCCAGCATCGGGTCGCGCAGTTCAGGCGCACCCAGCGCGACTTGATCGAGGAATGGGGAGAGGAGGTCGCGAGCCAAATCGAGGGGCCCGAGCCCGAAACGCAAGAGACGTCGGACGACCAGGTTCCCGCCTGACGGCGGCCCATTGAGCGGATCGCGTTTGAATTGAACGGCTATGCGGCCCCAATCAAACGCGTGAATCCGCTCGATCTCAATAGTGCAGAGCAGATTCACGCGGGCGGCCGAGAGCACACTCCGAGATCACGACGATAGACCGCGACCCGCCCCCCTAAGCTTCGTGCGGTCCCGACCGCGCGCCAGCCGCGACGCTCGAACAACGCCGCGTCGCCCCGCCCTACGGGCCCGTACCAAGGGGCCCACTCGTCCTCGAACCAGCGCGCGAGCGTCGCCGACGCGCCGGGCGCATCGGAAGGATGGACGATGCGAACGCGCCCGCTCACGATTCAAGCCGCCCCATCGTATCGAACGCGCGGATCACTTCGTTCATGTCTTTCGGCGTTCGCGCATGAAACCGCGTGCGCTCGCCGCTCGCGGGGTGGACGAAGGCCAGTTCGTGGGCATGGAGCGCAATGCGGCCCGCGCGCGCGATCGCTTCGCGCACGGCCTCGGGGACCGTACGCCGGCGTGCCACGCCCCCACCGTACAGCGGGTCGCCCACGACCGGGTGCCCCAAGCTCGCCAAGTGGACGCGGATCTGGTGCGTCCGCCCGGTCTCGAGGCGGCATTCCAATAGACTCGCGCAACAGCCTGCGGCGCGGATCACGGCGTAGCGCGTGCGCGCCCATTTTCCGCCCTTGGCGACCACCGCCATCTTCCTGCGGTTTGTGGGGCTGCGCCCGATGTTCCCCTCGATCGTGTCCTCGCGCTTCTCCGGTACACCCCATACGAGCGCCGTGTACGTGCGCCCGAGACGACGGGACGCGAACTGGCGGGAAAGTGCCCGATGGGCGGCGTCGTTCTTGGCCACCACCAGAAGCCCGCTCGTGTCCTTGTCCAACCGGTGCACGATGCCTGGCCGCGCCACGCCGCCGATACCCGAAAGGCTTCCGCCCGCGTGGGCCAAAAGCGCGTTCACAAGGGTTCGGTCGGGGTTGCCCGCCGCCGGATGGACCACGAGCCCGGCCGGCTTGTCGACGACGATTACGTCGGCATCTTCGAAGACGATCACCAGGGGAATCGCCTGCGCCTCTGGCGCCGCCGGGCGGACCGCGGGCACGAGGACGCGGAAGGTTTCGCCCCGCCGAACCCGATAGGCTGGCGAGAGCCGGACCTCGTTGTCGCCGGCGATCGTGATCTGACCACCCTCGATCAGGGCCTTGACGCGAGTCCGCGACAGCGCTGGAAGCGCCTCGGCGAGCAATCGGTCCAGCCGGGTTCCCCCCTTGTCCGCGGGGACCGGAACGGTATATGTGGTTTCGGGGGTCACGGCACCTCCGGCGCGGGCGCCGACAAGACGGCCCCGGGGCGGACCGGTCGCCGCGCTTCCTTGGTTTTTAGCACGGGTCGCGGGCGATGCGGGCACTCAAGGCTTTGGTGATCGGGATGGGGCTCCTCATCGTCGCCGGCATGGCGCTGATCGCCTACGGGTTCTACTCGACGGCCACGGATCCTGGGTTCGCGCCTTTCTCGCCCCGTGCCGGCTCGGCGCGGGGCTTCGGCGAGGCGAGCGTCACGCTGCCGTCCGGCTGCACCATCGTCGAGGTGCAACCCGACGGCGCGCGGCTGTACTTGCGCATCGGCCCCCCCATCAACGATTGCGAGCGTGTGATCGTGCTCGACGCCCACACGGGCGAGGTTCTCGGCACCATCGGGGTGACGCGATGATCCGAATCGCGCGTTCCTTGCTCGAGCGGATCGAGGGTGCCGCGGAAGTCGCCTATCCGGACGAGTGCTGCGGGTTGCTGGTCGGCCGCCGGGGCGCGGCGGACGAATTTCTCGTAACCCGCGTCGCCGAGAGCGTGAACGTGACCGACGGTGATAAGCGAAGGTCCTTCGAGGTGGACCCGCGCACGCGTCTGGCCCTGATGAAGGAGTTTCGGGGCCGCGACGACGACGTCGTGGGCCTCTACCATTCCCACCCCGACCATTCCGCCGAGCCGTCGGCGCGCGACCTCGATCGGGTCTTCGAGCCCGACCTGGTCTGGCTCATCACCGCCGTCGCCCAAGGCCGGGCGGTGGAGACGCGGGCGCACGTCTTCGAGCCCGATGGCCCCCGATTCCGCGCCGTCGCGCTGCGCGCGACCGCCGAAGACGGGGACGGGCCCCCGTCATGAACTTCGCGAGCGACAACGTCACCGGCGCCGCGCCCGAGATCCTGGCGGCTATCACGCGGGCCAACGATGGCGCGCGCATGGCGTACGGCGAAGACGCCGACAGCCGCGCGATCGAGGCGCGCATCGCCCAAGTCTTCGAGACCGAGGCCGACGTTTTCCTGGTCGCCACGGGCACGGCGGCCAACGCGCTCGCG
This sequence comes from Rhodospirillales bacterium, assembly GCA_047514975.1. Classification (GTDB taxonomy): domain Bacteria; phylum Pseudomonadota; class Alphaproteobacteria; order Rhodospirillales; family JASLLV01; genus JASLLV01. Next base: position 2,619 of record JAKZXM010000018.1, on the reverse strand, counting down.
CTCTCGGTCATGACGCCGCCCTGGGGCGCCGTCTTCTGTCACGCGGACTCCCACATCCACCGCGACGAATGCGGCGCGCCCGAGTTCTTCGCGGGCGGTGCCAGGCTCGTACCGCTCTCGGGCGCGGACGGGAAGATCGTCCCTGCCGAACTCGCGGCCGCGGCCGACGCGCCCGGTCACGGGGTGCATGCGGTGCCCCCGGCGGCCGTCAGCGTGAGTCAGGCGAGCGAGTGCGGAACCGTCTATACGCCCGGCGAGATCGGCGCGTTGAGCGCCGCGGCCCGCAAGCACGGCCTCAAGGTGCACATGGACGGCGCGCGTTTCGCCAACGCGCTGGTGGGCCTGGGCTGTACTGCCGCCGACATCACCTGGCGGGCCGGCGTCGACATCCTCAGCTTCGGGGCAACCAAGAACGGTGCGCTTGCGGCCGAGGCGGTGGTGGTGTTCGACCGGACCCTGAGCGCGACACTCGCTTATCGGCGCAAACGGGGCGGTCATCTGTTCTCGAAGATGCGCCTGCTGGCGGCCCAGTTCGACGCGTACCTCGAGGGTGGTCTGTGGCTCGATCTCGCGCGGCGCGCCAATGCGGCCGCCCAACGCCTCGCCCAAGGGTTGGACGACGTGCCCGGCTCCCGCTTGGTGCATCCCGTGGACGCCAACGAAATCTTCATCGAGTTGCCCGAGGCCGTGATCGCAGGTTTGATGGCCGACGGCTTCGACTTTCACCGTTGGGGCGACGAGCGGTGCCGGACGGTGCGCCTGGTGACCGCCTTCGACACGGCGGACGCGGACGTGGACGCCCTTGTCGGCGCCGCGCGGCGCCACGCGGACGCCCAAAGTCCTTGATCGGGCACGCCCGTTTCCTGTATGGGGTTGGGTAGCGTCCCCATCGTCTAGCGGCCTAGGACATCGGCCTCTCACGCCGAAAACGGGGGTTCGATTCCCCCTGGGGACGCCAATCCTGAACTGCGTTCAACCGCGATCCGGCGCGAAGCGGGGCTCCGCCCCGTCCCGGCCCGCGCAAGCCGCGCTCAATACTTCCGGGCCTGGACCTCGCAGCCCTGGATCGTGTCTTCGCCGAGCGCCTTGCACGCTTCCAGGCGGTGGAGGCCCTCGACGAGGACGAAACGCTCGCCGTCGGGCCGGACCAGGATCGCGGTCCGCTGGCCTTCCTCGATCATGCTCTCGGCGATCTCGTTCACGGTCTTGGGATCGAGGCTCCGGCGCTTCTTGGCCGGAACGTAGATGTCCGCGATCCTGAGCGTCCGCGTCACCATCAACATCTCTAATCGTCCCCCGCCCGCGCGCTCACCTCCGTCTCCGGGCTCGACCCCGGGCTCGACGCGTCATTATATCGACCTCGCGCGAGAAGGGCTCGCATTCCGCCCCTCATCCGACGCAATTAGGGTGACCGGCCTCGGCGTCGCTGTCGGCTTCGTCCCCGGCGATTTCCGGCCCGCCCTCGCCCTGCACGGCTGCAAGCGCGGCGACGGCGCGTGGGCCGGGGCGAAGGTCGCGGCGGGAGCCTACCGCTCGGCGCTCACGCCGGGACGGGCGGCAAGGGCGGGGTGCTTACGCCTGCGCGGGCGAACTCGACCCAAAACGTGCTCCCTTCGCCGGGAACGCTCGCACATCCGATGCGTCCGCCCATCAGTTCGACGAGTTGGCGGCTGATGGCAAGCCCGAGTCCGGTTCCGGGAACGGCCCCTGGGTCCGCGACAAGGCGCTTGAAGGGCTCGAACACCTCGTCGAGCTTCTCCGCCTCGACGCCCTCGCCGGTATCGACGACGCTGATCCGCACCGCGCCCTTCGCCGTCATCTCGCACGTCAGGGCCACCGAGCCGTTCGGGCGGTTGTACTTGACCGCGTTCGAAAGAAAGTTGACGAGGACCTGCGTCAAGAGCTGCCGATCGGCGCGGAGCGCGGGAAGCGGATCGACCGTGGCGCGCGCCTCGAGCGCGATCCTGGCCGCTTCGGCGAGGCCGCGCCCGATCCTCACGCAATCTTCGACCACCGCGGCGGTCTCGACGTCCTCGATCGTACAGGCCACCTTTCCCGCCTCCACCTTCGCCAGATCGAGAATGCCGCCGACGAGCGCGAGCACGTGGTTTCCGGCCTGCACGATGTTCCCGACCCGCTCCCGTTGCGCGGGACTCAAGGCGTCCGTGGTGTCGCACACGAGGAGCTGGCTGAACCCGAGGATCGCATTGAGCGGCGTACGCAGCTCGTGGCTCATGTGGGAGATGTATGCGGTTTTCGCCCGGCTGGCGCGAAGGGCCTCGTCGCGGTCGCGGCGAAGCGCCCGGTGGTCCCTGTAAAAACGACCGAGATTCTCCGAGAGCCGCTGACAGGTCTCGTCGAATGCGGCCGCGACACCGTCGCGGTCGCTCTCGGCGATCTCGGCCCTTTGGCCGAAAGTCGCTTTCGCCGCGGTCGGTCCCATCGCCGCGATCCTCTGGCCCAGGTTATCGACGCACATCTTGAATCCGAGGACCGCGAGGCCGGTTCTCAAATCCTGATTTCGGCTGCCATAGCCGCTTGTCATGGTCAATCTCCCGCAACCCGGAGTGTCCCAGAACCGCGCCGTCATTGTGCCCGGCCGGCGCGTCCCGATTCCGT
>JAKZXM010000017.1:0-4060 GCA_047514975.1 Rhodospirillales bacterium | reverse complement strand
CTTCTCGACCGCGTATTGGGCGACGTTGCCCGAGCCCGAAACCAGACACGTCTTGTTCGCGAAGCCGTCGTTTTGGACCTTGAGCATGTCCTCCATCATGTAGATGGTGCCGTAGCCGGTGGCCTCGGTGCGGATCGGGCTGCCGCCGTACTCCATGCCCTTACCGGTCAGGATCCCGGAGAAGACGTTGGTGAGCCGCTTGTACTGACCGAACATGTAGCCAATCTCGCGGGCGCCGACGCCGATATCGCCGGCCGGCACGTCGGTATTGGGCCCGATGTGGCGGAACAGTTCGCTCATGAACGCCTGGCAGAAACGCATGACCTCGTGATTGGACTTGCCCTTGGGGTTGAAGTCGGCCCCCCCCTTTCCGCCGCCCATCGGAAGCCCGGTTAGGCTGTTCTTGAAGGTTTGTTCGAAGGCGAGAAACTTGAGCACACTCAAGGTGACGCTCGGGTGAAAGCGAATGCCGCCCTTGTAGGGGCCGATCGCGTTGTTGTTCTGGACCCGGTAGCCACGGTTGACCCGGTAGTTCCCGTCGTCGTCTTCCCAGCACACGCGAAAGATGACGATGCGGTCGGGTTCGGCGATACGGCGCAGGATCTCCGCCTCGTGGTACTGCTTCTTGTCCTTGATGTAGTCGAGGACGTTGTCGGCGACCTCGGAGACCGCCTGATGGAACTCGTTCTCTCCCGGGTTGCGCTTCCTAACGCCTTCGATGAACTCGTCGAGGGTGGGTGGTGCAGACATGATAGTGCCTCCCTTGCGGATCGCCGCGGCTCGCGCGTCCGAGAGGTGCGGTCGGAAGACGCTTGGACGCACAGCCGAAGGGCACACGCGGTACCGCCGGGGATTGCACGGGAGGGCCTCCCATGGCGTCGACCGCTTCTTCCACCGCTCCGCCCGCAGGCGCAGACCCGCTTGCACAACGGCCAGTCGGCCTTTCTCGCCGGCACCATACACGTTTTGCGCCCGTTGGGTGCGGCTTTGTGCGGCACCGGCATTCGGGTAATCTTTCCTGCACGGCTTTGCCCCACGGTACGAAGATGCCGAACCAAGCCAAAGAATCGAAGGCCGAACGCATCGGCGAAGTCGTCGCGCATCTGCGCAAAAGGCTCGATTCCGAAGACGCGGCGGCGTTCGAGGGATTCGTGTCGAGCGTCTACGAACGGGTCCCGGTCGAGGACGTGATGGCGCGCCCGGCCGCGGCGCTTTACGGCGCCGCGCTCGGTCTGTGGAAGTTCGCCGAGCGGCGCCCGAACGGCGTGACAAAGGTCCGGGTCTACAATCCAGGCTTCACCGAACACGGCTGGACCTCGCCCCATACCATCGTCGATATCGTCAACGACGACATGCCGTTCCTGGTCGATTCGGTAAGCGCCGAGATCGAGCGCCGTGAACTGAAAAGCCACCTCATCGTCCATCCCACGCTGTGCGTGCGTCGCGACGCCAAAGGCAGACGTGTCGAGGCGGCCACCGGCCAAGCTGACTCCGCCGAGCAAATGGAGTCCCTCATCCACCTCGAGGTCGACGCGCGTTCGGCGCCCGAGGACCTGCAGGCGCTCGGCGCCGCGATCGAGAAGGTCGTTGCCGATGTACGCGTCGCGGTCGAGGATTGGGAGCCGATTCGGGCCGCACTGCGCGAGGCGATCTTGGCGCTCGATCGCTCGCCCCCGCCGTTACCGGCCGAGGAGCGAGGCGAGGTGGCGGCATTCCTCGAGTGGATCGGCGCCGATCATTTCACCTTGCTGGGATTCCGCGACTACGATTACCGCGTGCTCAAGTCCCAGACCGTACCGCGCATGGTCGCCGGGTCCGGACTCGGCATCCTCCGCGATCCGCGCGTTCACGTTCTGCGCGGCCGGCGCGGGCTGGGCGCATTGTCGGCCGCGGCGCGGCATTTCCTCGCCGCCCCTGAGGCCCTGATGGTCATCAAGGCCGACGTGCGGGCCACGGTGCATCGCCGCGTCCATATGGATTACATCGCCATCAAGAAGTATCAGAACGGACGCGCCGTGGGCGAGCGCCGGTTCATCGGCCTGTTCACCTCGGCCGCCTACAACCGCGCCCCGAGCAATATTCCCTACCTCCGGCGCAAGGTCGCCCGCACACTTGAGCGCGCCGAGTTCGATCCCGTGAGCCACGACGGCAAGGCGTTGTTGAACGTCCTCGAAACCTTTCCCCGCGACGAGCTGTTCCAGATATCGGAGGACGACCTGCTCGCGACGGCGCTCGGCATCTTGCGCTTGCAGGAACGCCCGCGCATCCGCCTGTTCGTGCGCCGCGACCCTTTCGAGCGCTTCTGCTCGTGCCTGGTGTACGTCCCGCGCGAGGCGTACGCGACGCGCCTGCGCGAACGCATCCAGGAGATATTGGCCACCGCCTACGATGGCACGAGCTCGGCGTATTACACCCAGCTTGGCGAGTCGACCCTCGCCCGCCTGCATATCATCGTCCGCACCACGCCCGATCGGGTGCCCGATCCCGATCTCGGCCGTATCGAATCGCAGATCGTCAAGGCCGCGCGCTCGTGGGACGAGGATCTGCACGACGCGCTGATCGAGCGCTGGGGCGAGGAGCGGGGCAACCGGCTGCGCGAATCCTACCGCGGCGCCTTCCCGGCCGCCTATCAAGAGACCTTTCTCGCCCGCGAAGCCTTGTTCGACATCGCCACGATCGAGGAGCTCTCCGATCCGACCTCGCTGGCGACCAACATGTACCGCCCGGTCGAGGAGGCCGAGAACAAGGTCCGTTTCAAGACCTACCACCCGGTCGATCCGATTCAGCTTTCCGACTGCCTGCCGATCCTGGAGCACATGGGCCTCAAGGTGGTCGAGGAACGCCCCTACAGCGTGCGCCGAACCGGCAAAGCGGCGGTGGTCTGGATTCAGGACTTGCTCCTCGTGCACCCCACCGGCGACGCGTTCGATCCCGGCCCGATCCGGGAGAACTTCCAAGAGACGTTTGCCAAGGTGCGGGCGGGCGAAACCGAGGATGACGGTTTCAACCGGCTCGTGTTCCTGGCCGGCCTGGATTGGCGCGAGGTGGCGGTCGTGCGCGCCTATTGCAAGTTCCTGCGCCAGGCGCGGATAGCCTTCAGCCAGGCGTACATGGAGGACACCATCAGCGCCCACCCGGACATCGCCCGCCTGCTGGTCGCTCTTTTTCACGCCCGTTTCGATCCACGGGCCGAGGCCGGCCGGGAAAGTCGCGAGGGCCAGCTTCTGGCCGCCCTCGAAACGGCCACCGATGCGGTCGAGGTCCGCGATGAGGACCGCATCGTGCGCCGCTATGTCGAAGTGATCCGGGCCACCGTGCGGACCAATTTCTACCAGCCCGCCGCGGACGGCGGAGCCAAGCCGTACCTCTCGCTCAAGATCGACTCACAGGGGTTGAGCGAGCTCCCGCCGCCGCGGCCCTTTGCCGAGATATTCGTCTATTCGCCGCGCGTCGAGGCGGTTCATCTGCGCGGCGGCAAGGTCGCCCGCGGCGGCATCCGCTGGTCCGACCGACGCGAGGACTTTCGCACCGCAGTTCTCGGCCTGATGAAGGCGCAGATGGTCAAGAACGCGGTGATCGTACCGGTCGGCGCCAAGGGTGGGTTCGTGACCAAACGGCTGCCGCCGGGCGGCGACCGCGAGGCCGTGACCGCCGAGGGGATCGCTTGCTATCAGACGATGATGCGGGGTCTGCTCGATATCACCGACAACATCCGGGGCGGCAAGATCGTGCGCCCGGCGGGCGTGGTGTGCCACGACGACGAGGATCCTTATCTGGTCGTCGCCGCCGATAAGGGCACGGCCGCGTTCTCCGACATCGCCAATTCGGTCGCCGCCGAGTACGAGCACTGGCTCGGCGACGCGTACGCCTCTGGCGGCTCGGTCGGCTACGATCACAAGGCGATGGGAATCACCGCGCGCGGCGCCTGGGAATCGGTGAAGCGCCATTTCCGCGAGAGCGGGCTCGACACCCAGAGCGCGGACTTCACCGTGATCGGCGTCGGCGACATGTCGGGCGACGTGTTCGGCAACGGAATGCTCTTGAGCGAGCACATCAAGCT
>JAKZXM010000016.1:0-7352 GCA_047514975.1 Rhodospirillales bacterium | reverse complement strand
GCCAGGGTCAGCTCGCCCGCGGTCGGGGCGTAAAAGGCCGAGCCCGCGCGCGTCCGGGCGGCGACCGCCTCGCTCACGCCCGGGTCCGCGTGACCCAACGGCAATGACGAGGCGTTGAACCAGAAATCGACGATCTCGCGCCCGTCCGCGTCGGTCATGATGGCGCCGGCGCCCGTCGCCATGAAGGTGGGATGGGGGGCGCGGACGATGGAATCGCGGGTGTAACCGCCGGGAAACACCGTCTTGGCCCGCTCGAACAACGCTTGCGAACCCGGTGTTAACGCGCGATAGCGGTCCTCGATCTCGGCGGCCCGCGCCTTGACGGGCGCATAGAAGTCGTTGGCGCGGGCGGTCGCGGTCTCGTTCATGGCTCGCAAATCCTCGGATCGTCTTCGGGAACGGCCGCGCGTGTGGCCTCGCCGCAATTCACCGCAAGCGGGGCCGAAGGGAATCGCCGCCGCTTGCGCGAACGCACGGTACTATATCAACGCCCGGAAGGCGCCTTGAAGCGGTTTCTTCGTTTCCGCGCATCCGGGACCGGGGCGTCGGCTCGTGCTCCAATTCACGATCCCCCGACTCGTTCGACGTTCGCGCGCGGCGGCGGCCCGAACAGATTCTCCAGCAAAAGCGCGATCGAAAGCGCACGCTCCTCGGCGCCGCCGGGGCAGATCACCTGCAAACCGACGGGCAAGGGCGATCCGAAGGCGTGGATCGGCGTCGTCGTCGCACACAACCCCATCATGTTGGCGGGCAACGTATTGACGCTCGTCGCCCTGCGCCTTGCCGGATCGTCCGCGCGCGCCGCAGCTTCGGCGAGTGGGGTCGGCAGCGACGGACTGGTCGGCGCAACGATGCCGTCGAGGCCACGAAAGAGCGACGCAGCTCCCTTTCGCCAGGCGCCGTGGCGGCGAACCGCGGCGACGTAGTCCCCGGCGCCGAGATCGAGGCCCGCGCGAACCCGATCCGCGCTCACCGGGTCCATGGCGTCCAGTCCTTCGCTGGCCCGGGCGCGGCCAAGGTTCGTGATCAGCTCGCCCGGAATCATGTGGTCGAAGCATGCCGGCATGTGGGCTGCATCGGGGATCTCCACGTCGACCAGCTCAACCCCTGCTCGGCCGAGCCGGTCGAGCGCCACCTCGACGCACGCCGCCACCGCGGAATCGAGGTGATCGAAGAAGTGGTCCTTCGGACGCCCGAGCCTCAAGCCCGGACCCGGGTGCGCCTGGGAGGGTACGCGCCCGCCAAGGGCCGCAAACGCGATCGCCGCGTCGGCGGCCGAGGCCGTGAGCAGCCCGAGGGTATCGAGCGTCGGCGACAATGGAAACACGCCGTCGGTCGGCCACAGGCCCTTGGTGGTCTTCAGCCCGAACACCCCGCAATGCGACGCGGGCAGCCGCACCGATCCCCCGGTGTCCGATCCGATGGCGAATGCGCTGAGCCCCGCCGCCACCGCGACGCCAGAGCCGCTCGACGACCCCCCGGGGATTACGTGGTCGTCGGGGGCCCAAGGGTTCTTGGGCGTTCCGCGAACGGCGTTGACGCCGCCGCGGCCGATGGCGAACTCGGCGGTCTTGGTCTTGCCGATGATCACGGCACCGGCGCGCTTAAGTGCGGCGACGAAGGCCCCTTCGCCGCCGATCAGATCGGCGACGTCGAGCTTGGATCCCGCCCGCGCGGGCGTGCCTTTCACCGCCACGATGTCCTTGACGCCGACCGGAACGCCCATGAGAGGACCCAGGTCGGTGCCCGAGGCCAGCAGCCGGTCTAGGGCTTTCGCGGCGGCAAGCGCGTTCGCGCCATCCACGACCTCGAACGCGCCGAGATGGGGATCGAGCGCCTGGATGCGCGCCAGGTAGGCGCCCGTCGCGGCCTCGGCCGTGGTCTCGCCACGCCTCAGCCGCGACGCGAACCCGGCGATGCCTTCGGGATGGAATGGATCAGGCGCCAGCGCCGACACGATCGCCGCCGGCGCGGCCCTACTCCGCCACCGCCGCTTGCAAGGGCGCCACGTCCACCAGGCCGCGTTCTTCCAACTTGGAGCGCATCACGGAGAGGTGTGGCTCGCCCAAGGGGCGAAGCGGAAGGCGCGGATAGCCCCCCGGGCGTCCGAACAGGTTCATGGCGGTCTTGACCGAGACGTAATAGTTGCGCCCGTTCTCGGTGAACGTGGCCTCGATGGCCGACGATTGCGCCTGAAGCGCGCGCGCGCGCGCGCTGTCGCCCTTGTGGAACGCGTGGTAGCCCTCGCACGAGCGCTCGTCCCAGTAATTGGCGTGGACGTGGAACGCGCCCGACGCGCCCACCAGCAGGCCCGGGAAGCCCTGGCCGAAGACCCGGATGCGGTCGCCGGCGAGTTCGATGGTCTTGTAGAAATTGTTGAAGTCGAACGAGCTTTCCTTGATCGCGACGACGGTCTCGATATCGGCGAGCCGATCGACGAGCGCCGGCGTCAATGCGTTCACCGCCGCGGAAGGGATATTGTAAAGCAGAATCGGGATCCGCACCGCGTCCGCCACCGCCCGGTAGTGGGCGATGATGTCGTCCGCGCTGGGCTTGACGAAGAACGGCGGCACGATCATGGCGCCCGCGCAGCCCGCCTCGCGGGCCGCGTCCGCAAACTCGATCGCGTCTTCGGTTCGGATCGCCCCGGCCCCGCCGATCACGGGCGCGCGCCCGTGCGCGGCATCGACGCAGATGCGATAGAGCCGCTTGCGTTCGTCGTTCGAGAGCGCCCAGAACTCGCCGGTACACCCGGAAACCAAAAGCCCCGTCGCCCCGTTCCCGAGGCACATCTCGACGTTGAGGCGAAACGCGGCTTCGTCGATCGCGCCCCCAGAATCAAAGGGCGTGACCAGGGCGACGCAGGGTCCTTGCCAATCGACCGAATGTTTGTCCACGGCGATTCCCCCTTCGCCTCCGCGCCCTACTCGGCGACCGCGGCCATCGGCGCGTCTTCGTCTTCCGGCCGGGTGGCGCCGTGGCGCTCCATCGCTTCGCGGATCTCGTCGAGGTCCGCCTCGCCCAAGGGGCGGAGCGGCAGGCGCGGGTAGCCGCCGGGGCGGCCGAACAGGTTCATGGCCGCCTTGATTGCGACGTAGCCGTTCCGGCCCCCGCCATTGAGCGCGTCGCGAAGCGCAAGCTCCTTGTCCAGATGCCGTCGGGCGCCGGCAAGATCGCCCCGCAGATACGACTGGTAGATCCCGTTCGATTCCGGGCCCCAGTAGTTCGAGAACGTCTGGAAGTAGCCGTCAGCGCCGATTTCGAGCGCCGCCGCGCCGCCCATAAATCCGGGCGGGAACACCCGGATCCGATCGCCCGCGACGCTGAGCGTGCGGTAGAAGTTGGCGAAGTCGAGTGAGCTTTCCTTGATGGCGACCACGTTTTCGACGTCGGCGAGGCGGTCGACGAGTTCCGGCGTCAACGGGTTCACGTTGTTGGCGGGGATGTTGTAAAGCAGGATCGGGATCTCGACCGCCCCGGAGATCGCCTCGTAGTGGGCGACGATGTCGCCCGAGCTGGGCTTGACAAAATAGGGCGGCATCACCATCACGCCCGCGCATCCCGCGTCCTTGGCCGCCCCGCTCATGGCGATCACGTCCGGGGTCCGGATGGCGCCGGTGCCGCCGATTACCGGCACGCGGCCGGCCGCGGCCTCGACGCACAGTGCGAACAGGCGCACGCGCTCGGCGTCGGTCAGCGCCCAGAACTCGCCCGTGCAGCCGGAAACCAGGACGCCGTTGACGCCGCCCCGGATACAAAGATCGACGTTGCGCGCGAATCCCGCCTCGTCGATGACGCCGTCCGCCCCGAACGGCGTCACCAGCGCGACCCACGAGCCGTGCCAGTCAACCGAGTTCTTGTCCATGGGCCGAAGTCCTTTTCCGTGCGCCGCCTACTCGGCGACTTCCGTGCGCCGCCTACTCGGCGACCGCCGCGCGCACCCGTTCAGGCGGGCGAACGCCCAACCGCACCATGCGCGCGCGCATGTCCGCGAGTTCCGCGTCGTTCAGAGGCCGCAACGGCAGGCGCGGGTACCCGCCCGGCCGGTCGAACAGGTTCATGGCCGACTTGATGGCGACGTAAATGTTTCGATCGGGCGCCAAGATCGCGTCCCGCAGCGCGTCCGACTTGTCCTGAAGCGCCCGCGCGCGCTCCAGATCGCCCCGCTTGTGGGCGAAGTAGAAATCGCAAGACTGCGAATCCCAATACTGGGCGTTGACGCCGAAAGACCCCGAGGCCCCGACCAAGAGGCCCGGCAGCCCCATCCCGAAGACCCGCAGCCGGTCGCCGGCCAGGATGATGGTGCGGTAAAAGACGTTGAGGTCGAAAGAGCTTTCCTTGATTGCCACCACGTTCTCGATGTCGGCGAGCCGCGCGGTCAGCTCGGGCGTCAGCTCGTTCACGGCCGCCGACGGGATGTTGTAGAGCAGGATCGGAATCTCGACCGCATCCGAGACCGCCTGGTAGTGGGCGACGATGTCGGCGAAGCTGGGCTTGACGAAGAAAGGCGGCAAGACCATCGCGCCCGAACAGCCGGCGTCCTTGGCAGCCTCGGTGAGCTCGATCACGTCCGCGGTCCGGATGGCGCCGGTACCGCCGATCACGGGCGCGCGGCCGGCCGCCGCTTCGACGCAAAGCCTGTAGAGGCGCTTGCGCTCGTCCTTCGTTAGCGCCCAGAACTCGCCCGTGCAGCCCGAGACCAGCAGCCCCGTGACGCCGTTCTGCAGGCACAGCTCGACGTTTTCGCGAAACGCCGCCTCGTCGATCTCGCCGGCGACGTCGAATGGCGTCGCCAGCGCGACGCACGGCCCGTGCCAGTCGACCGAGTTCTTGTCCATGCGTTCCTCCTCGCGATTTCGATCAGCGCTCGTCTCGGGGCCTCGCCCCGGGCCGAGCGCCGCCTATTGGGCGGCGGCGGCCTTCGGCGCCGCGAGCCCCAGGCTCTCGATGCCTTTTCTCAGCTCGGTCAAATGCGGCTCCCCCAAAGGCCTGAGCGGCAGCCGCGGATAGCCGCCCGGCAGACCCAACATGTTCATGATCGCCTTGGTGGAACAGTACATGTTGCGGCCGTTTCCGTTGACGAGATCGCGGATCTTGAGCGCCTTCGCTTGAAGCTCGAGCGCGCGGTCCATGTTGCCATCCCTGGCGGCGTTGAAGAACTCGACCGATTCCTCGCCCCAGAAATTGGGTGAGGTGTCCACGTAACCGGCCGAGCCCAGCGCGAATGCCACGGCGCCGTAAAGTGTGGTCGGGCCGAGAATGACGTGGATGCGGTCGCCCGCCACCTGCATGGTCTTGTAGAAGTTGTTGAAATCGGCCGAGCTTTCCTTGATGGCAACGACGTTGTCGATGTCGGCCAGCCGGTCGACCAACTCGGGGACCAGGGCGTTCACGGCGTTGGCGGGGATGTTGTAGAGCATGATCGGGATGTCGACCGCATCCGAGACCGTCTGGTAATGGGCGACGATGTCGTCCGCGCTCGGCTTGACGAAGAACGGCGGCAGAATCATGACGCCCACGCACCCCGCATCCTTGGCGTGCTCGGTCAACTCGATCACTTCGGGCGTGCGGATGGCTCCGGTGCCTGCGATCACCGGCACCCGGCCGCCCGCCGCGTCCACGCAGATTTCGATCACGCGCTTGCGCTCTTCGATGGTCTGGGCCCAGAACTCGCCCGTGCAACCGTTGGGAAGCAGCGCCGTGAGGCCGTAGCCGATGCACAGCTCGACGTTGCGCCTATAGGCGGCTTCATCGATGTTGCCGTCGGCATCGAACGGTGTGATCAGCGCCGGGGTGGGGCCGATCCAATCAATTGAGTTCTTGTCCATCTGTCTTGCCTTTCTCCTGAGTTTTATCCGCTGGCTTATCCGGTTACATCGCGTTGGCGGAGGACGCCCGCGCGTCCGCGCCGGGATTCCGCACTCGTGGGCCTCATTCGGCGACGGCCGCGACCGGCGGTTTCACCGCGGTGACTCCCAGCTTCGCAAGCGCGGCCCCCAGTTCTGATAATTGGGGCTCGCCCAAGGGGCGGAGCGGCAGGCGCGGGTAGCCGCCCGGGCGACCGAAGTAGTTCATCGCCGCCTTGACGGCCACGTAATAGTTGAGCCCCGGGAGGCGGAAGTGCTCCTCGATGGCGAGCGAGGTTTCCTGGAGCTCGCGCGCGCGAGCCAGATCGCCGGCGTCGAAGGCGTGATAGAGCTCGCTCGCGCGTTCGTCCCAATAATTGGCGTGCACGTGGATCGAGCCGACTGCGCCGACCATGAGCCCCGGAAGCTCGTACCCAAAGACCCGCAGGCGATCGCCGGCGACCACGATGGTCTGGTAGAAGTTATTGAAATCGAACGAGCTTTCCTTGATCGCGACGACGTTGTCGATGTCCGCGAGCCGGTCCACGAGCGCGGGCGTCAACGCGTTCACCGCCGCGGACGGGATGTTGTAGAGCAGGATCGGGATATCGACCGCGTCCGAGACGGCCCGGTAATGGGCGACGATGTCGTCCGCACTCGGCTTGACGAAGAACGGCGCCACGATCATCGCGCCGTCGCATCCCGCCTGGCCGGCATAGTCGCTGAGCTCGATCACGTCCGCGGTGCGGATGGCGCCGGTGCCGGCGACCACCGGGACCCGGCCGGCCGCGGTCTCGACGCACGCCTTGATTACGCGCTTGCGCTCTTCGTTCGTCTGCGCCCAGAACTCGCCGGTGCAACCACACGGCACGAGGCCAGTGACGCCGACGGTGCTGATGCATTGCTCGACGTTGAGGCGGAACGCCGCCTCGTCGACGTTGCCATCGGCGTCGAAGGGCGTGACCAGCGCCACCCAATGACCACGCCAATCGACGGAGTTCTTGTCCATCTCGAATTCCTCCCGAGCTACGCCTCGGCAAGCGACGCTACAAGCGTGGAACCCCCTCGTTCAATCGGGGGCGCGCCGCTCTCAGCGATTTGAACCCGCGGCGCCTCTCGCGGACGCCGACAGCTTGAAAGCTATCACGAATCGCGGGACTTGAAAACGGACGACCCACCAAGTACCCACTATCACAATAGGATGATACGCGTGATCGTCTTTTCGCGTCTTTTGGGCAGGAGGCGTCGCGCGGGCGATGCCCGGACATCGGCAAGCGGCGTCGACGCCCGCCAAAAGGCGCGAAAAGCGACCCTTCGGACGGCCTTGGGCGAGCCTCGGACGTCGTCGCACGGCCCTCGTGATGATCCGCATCACTTCGAGCCGCGCTCCTAGCCGAAGGCTCGCCCAAGACCGTCACACGTATCATCCTATTGTGATAGTGGGTACTTGGTGGGTCGTCCGTTTTCAAGTCCCGCGATTCGTGATAGCTTTCAAGCTGTCGGCGT
>JAKZXM010000015.1:0-4418 GCA_047514975.1 Rhodospirillales bacterium | reverse complement strand
GCTGTGCGTCTTCATCCCCGACGCCACGCTCTTCATCCCGCGCACCTTGATGGCCAGGTACTTCTGAGGCCCAAACGCCGGGACCATGCGAAGTCCGGCGCGGCGAAGGTGCCCGAGAGACGCCGAAGAGGCGCTTCATGGATTTCGAGATTCCCGATGAGACCCGCGTCCTGATCGACACCGTTCGGCGGTTCGTCGAGACCGAGGTGCAGCCGCTGGAGGACGAGGTCGAGGAGCTCGGCCGAGTGCCCGAGACCAAGCTGAACACGGTCAAGGCCAAGGCGCAAGCGCTTGGCCTATATGCGATGAACATGCCCGCCGACGTCGGCGGCGGGGGCTTGAGCACGGTCGAAACGTGCCTGGTGGAGGAGCAGCTCGGACGCACCTCGGACGCCCTCATCCGGCGCATCTTCGGCCAGGTCTATCCGATGTTAATGGCCTGTCGCGGCGCCCAGCGAGACGTCTACCTGATCCCGACAGTCAAGGGCGAGCGCATCTGCGCCTTGGCGATCACCGAACCTGGCGCCGGCTCGGACGCGGCCGCCATTTCGACCACCGCCATGCCCGACGGCGACGACTGGGTGCTGCACGGTCGCAAGCACTTCATCAGCGACGGCGACATCGCCGACTACGCCATCGTCATGGCCTTGACCGACCGCGAGAAACGGGCCCGCGGCGGCATCACGCTGTTCCTCGTCGACAAGGGAACGCCGGGGTTCTCGGTCGGGCGCGTCCAGCACATGATGGGCCAGCGTGGATACGGCCACGCCGAGCTCGTGTTCGACGACTGCCGCGTCGGTTCCGACAAGATCATGGGCGATCTCGGCGAGGGCTTCCGGCTGATCATGAACACGGTCTCGGCGGTGCGCCTCGCCCACATCGGGGCGCGTTCGGTCGGCATGGCGTCAAGGGTGCTTGAGTTGGCGCGAAACCACGCCAATGAGCGCCAGCAGTTCGGCCAGCCCATCGGCCAGTTCCAGATGGTCCAGCAAATGCTCGCCGACATGGCCACCGACATCTTCGCGACCCGCATGATGGTGCTGAACACCGCCTGGGAGATCGACCAGGACCGCGAGGCGCGCGACAAGGTCTCGATGGTCAAGCTGTTCGCGTCCGAGATGATCGGCCGGGTCGCCGACAAGGGCGTCCAGATCTTCGGCGGCATGGGCTACGCCAAGGAAATGCCGCTCGAGCGAATCTATCGCGACAGCCGGGTCTTGCGGATCTACGATGGCACGTCCGAGATCCACCGCATGCTGATCGCGCGCAGCGTGCTGCAGGACGGCTTCGAGCCCTAAAAGCACGATCCGACTTTCGCCGATCGGGAGATGGCACAAAAGGCCTCTCGCACGATCGATGTCAGGCTGATAATGGTAACGTGGTATCGTACGCGCGGCGGGTCACACTTCCTGGGGGAGGGAACGAACATGGCAACCGTGACGGATCGCTATCGCGTCGGCTTGGATATCGGCGGCACCTTCACCGATTTCGTCCTCGTCGACGCAGACACCGGCGCGATGCGCATCCACAAGTGCCTGACCACGCCCGAGGACCCGTCAGTCGGGGCGCTCGAGGGTCTCGAGGCGCTGTTGTCGGAAGCCGGTCTCACCCTCGCCGACGTCGGCCACCTGGTGCACGGAACGACGCTGGTGGCCAACGCCATCATCGAGCGCCGCGGCGCCAAGCTGGCGTTGCTGACCACCCGGGGCTTCCGCGACGCCCTCGAGATGGGGAAACAGCAGCGCTACGACAAGCACGATCTGTTCCTCCAGTTCCCCGAGCCCTTGGCGCCGCGCGGCTTGCGCCGCGAGATCGACGAGCGCATCAGCCGCGACGGCGACGCCATCGTGCCGGTCGACGAGAACCAGGTTCGCCGCGAGGCGGGCAAACTGGCGGCCGCCGGCGTCGAGGCGATCGCGGTGTGTTTCCTGCACGCGTACAAGAACCCGGCCCACGAGCGCGCCGCACGGGATGTGATCGCCGCGGCGCACCCGGAGATCGCGGTTTCGATCTCGAGTGAGGTGCAGCCCGAGCTTCGCGAGTACGACCGGGTCTCGACGACCACCGCCAACGCGTACGTGCAGCCGCTGATGGAGCGCTACGTGCGCCACCTGGTCGACGCGTTCGCGGAACGGGGGTTTCGCGGTCGCTTCCACCTGACCCAGTCGTCGGGCGGCCTGGTGGCGCCCGAGGTGGCGATCCGGTTTCCGATCCGCCTGCTTGAATCGGGGCCGGCGGGCGGCGCGCTGGCGAGCGCCCACTTCGGCAACCGGGTGGGCAAGGCGGACGTGATCTCGTTCGACATGGGCGGCACCACCGCCAAGGCGTGCCTGATCCAGGACGGCAAGGTCGACATCGCGCCCAAGATCGAGGCGGGACGCGTGCACCGGTTCAAGGCCGGAAGCGGGCTCCCGATCAAGGCGCCGGTGGTCGACATGATCGAGGTGGGCGCGGGCGGCGGCAGCACCGCGCGCGTCGACCAGCTTGGCCTTTTGAAGGTGGGACCGGGCAGCGCCGGCGCCGATCCGGGTCCGGCATGCTACGGGCTCGGGGGCACCGAGCCGACGGTGACGGACGCGAATTTGCTGTTGGGCTATTTCGACGCCGACTTCTTCCTCGGCGGTCGGATGACGCTTGACGCCGCGGCTGCGGATAAGGCGGTCGCGAGCGTGGCGAAGCCGCTGTCGCTCTCGACCATCGCGGCGGCGTGGGGGATTTACGAGATCGTTTGCGAGAACATGGCCGCCGCGGCGCGCGGTCACATCGTCGAGAAGGGGCGCGACCCGCGCCGCTACGCCATGGTTGGCATGGGCGGGGCGGGGCCGGCGCACGTGGGCCGGGTGGCGCGGATACTCGGCGTCGACGAGGTGATCATCCCGCCCGCTTCGGGGGCGGCGTCGGCGCTGGGGTTCCTGATCGCGCCGATCAGCTTCGAGCGACTTCGCTCGCAGCCCGAGCTTCTGGGCGAGCTGGACTATGGGGCGGTCAACGGCCTGCTCGCCGAGCTCGAGGCCGAAGGGCGAGACTTGATCGCCGAGGCCGGGGTGGCGCCCGCGGACGTCACCGCGACCAGGACGGCGGACATGCGGCTGTTCGGCCAGATGCACGAGATCACGGTGCGGCTTCCGAACGAGCCGCTGGACGAGAACAGTCTCGCCGCGATCAAGATCGCGTTCGCCGCCGAGTACACGCGGCGCTACACCCATCTGTACGAGGGGGCCCAGATCCAGGCCATGCACTGGCGCGTTCTGTGCTCGGGACCGGTGCCGGCGCTGGCGGCCACCCGCGACGCAGGCCATGCGGGCGGCGGGACCGAGCAGAAGGGGACCCGGCAAGCGTACTTCCCGGAAGCGGGCGGGTTCACCGAGACGCCGGTCTACGACCGCTACGCGCTTGCGCCCGGCAAGCGGATCGAGGGGCCCGCCATCATCGAGGAATGGGAGGCCTCGACCGTGGTCTCGCCGGGAGACTCGGTTACGGTGGACGAGCACGGCAACCTGCGCCTCAAGATCGAGCGCCACACGCGGATCGAGACCGTGGTGCCCGCGGGAATGCCGCTCGCCGAAGCGGTGGCGCGCATCGAGAACGACCCGATCGGGCTCGAGATCATGTGGCGCCGCCTGATCAACGTCGCCGAGGAGTCGTGGGACACGGTCATCCGCACGGCGTTCTCGCTGATCATCGGCGAGGCCCAGGACTTCGCCTGCGAGGTGCTGGACGCCACCGGCAAGCAGCTCGCGCATTCCAACCGGGCGATGCCGTCCTTCAGCATCACGCTTCCGATCGCCGTCAACGCCATGATCGAGAAGTACCCGGCCGAGACCCTAAAGCCCGGCGACGTGCTGATCACCAACGATCCGTGGCTGTGCGCCGGCCATCTCAACGACATCGCGATCGCGACGCCGGTGTTCCGCAAGGGCCGCGTCGTCGCCCTGATGGGCACCGTCGGTCACGTCACCGACATCGGCGGCACCAAAGACAGCCTGAACGCGCGCGAGCTCTACGACGAGGGCTTCCAGATCCCGCCCATGAAGATGTTCCGCGAAGGCCAAGTCAACGAGGACCTGATGACGCTGCTGGCAGAGAACGTGCGCGGGTCCGAGCAGGTTCTCGGCGATCTTCACGCCCTGGTCTCGGCCAACGCGTCGGGCGCCGAGCGCATCGTCGAGTTCATGGACGAATACGGCATGGAGGACCTCGAGGCCTTGACCACCGTGGTCCAGGACCGGGCCGAAAAGGCGATGCGCGACGCGGTCCGCGAATTGCCGGACGGCGTGTATAAGGGCGAGATCTGGGGCAGCGGTCTCGGCCCGCCCGAGCGCTTTCCGATCAAGATCACCATCCGCGACGACGAGATCGAGGTGGACTATGAGGGCACGCCGCCGGAGCGCGAAACGGGCGCCTCGAACTCCACGCTC
>JAKZXM010000014.1:0-3107 GCA_047514975.1 Rhodospirillales bacterium | reverse complement strand
GGGCAAGACCGTGGTCCTGAAGGACAACGTCATGCTCGCCGGGGTGCCGATGATGGGCGGGACATCGATCCTCGAGGGCTACGTCCCCGAAATCGACGCCACCGTCGTCACGCGCATTCTCGATGCCGGCGGCGAAATCGTCGGCAAGGCGGCGGTCGACTTCCTCTCGGGCGGCAGCCACAACAACCCCCTCGGCCCGACCCACAACCCGCACAAGCGAGGCTATTCGGCCGGCGGCTCGTCTTCGGGCTGCGGGGTACTGGTGGCATCAGGCGAAGTGGACATGGGGATCGGCGGCGATCAGGGAGGATCGATCCGCGTCCCCGCCGCCTACTGCGGCATCTGCGGGCTGAAGCCGACGTACGGCCTGGTGCCCTACACCGGCATTGCGCCGATCGAGGTCGTCCTCGACCACACCGGCCCCATGACCCGTACCGTAGCCGACAACGCGCTCCTTTTGGAGGTCATTGCCGGCGAGGACGCCTACGATCCCCGTCAGCGCGGCGTCACGACCTACCCCTATTCCGAGCTTCTGGAGGGCGGGGTTCGGGGCATGAAGATCGCGGTGGTGCCCGAGGGATTCGCTCACCACAACTCGGAACCCGACGTCGATGAAAAAGTTCGGGCTGCCGCGGGCCGGTTCCGCGATCTCGGAGCGCAGGTATCGGAAGTCTCGATCCCGATGCACGGCGACATGGCCCCGATCTACACGCCGCTCGCCGTCGAGGGCCTGACCCAGACGATGTTCTGGCATGATGGCTTCGGGATGGGCCGCTCGGACCTCTACGTCACCAGCTTCTCCGACCTGCAACGAGGCTGGCGCGGCCGGGCGAATGAGCTGCCGGTACCGTGCAAGGCCTTCGTGATGTTGGGCACCTACATCGCCAAGCACCATGGTCCTCATTATTACGGCAAAGCGATCAACCTGACCCGCAAACTGCGCGCGGCCTACGACACGGTGCTCGCCGAGCACGACCTTCTGCTCATGCCTACAACGCCGATGAAGGCGACCCCGATTCCGGCGCCCGATTGCGGACCCGAGGAGAACATGGACCGTGCGTTCGAGATGACGGCCAACACCGCACCATTCGATGCCACGCATCATCCGGCGCTGTCGCTCCCGTGCGGCATGAGCGAGGGGCTGCCGGTCGGCATGATGCTGGTCGGTCGGCACTTCGATGAGCCCACCGTCTACCGCGCCGCCCACGCCTTCGAACAATCGGCCGACTGGCGATCGCTGTGAGGCTCAGTATCCGCGACCTCGAGCATCTCCGCGGCAAGAAAAAGGCGTAGGCATACGATTGGAGGAGAGCATGGCCGTGGCGGAATCACGTATCTGGACCGAGGTCGATTTCGCGGCGGACGGCAAGCAGGTCGCATACCTGCATCTGCCACACTCCGTCACGCGTTCGGCCTATGGCACGATCGCCATCCCCGTGGCGGTGATCGGAAAGGGCGAGGGCCGCACGATCCTGCTCACGGCCGGCAATCACGGCGATGAATTCGAGGGTCAGGTCACGCTGACCAAGCTGATCCGGGCGCTCGAGGCGGAAGACATCGCTGGCCGGGTGATCATCCTCCCGGCTCTCAACCTGCCGGCGGCGATGGCCGGGACGCGCGTATCGCCCATCGATGGGGGCAACCTCAATCGCTCATTCCCCGGCGACCCCGACGGTGGTCCAACGGCACAGATAGCCTATTATCTCGACAGCGTCATCGTGCCGATGTGCGATGCATGGCTCGACCTCCACTCCGGCGGATCATCTCTCGATTATGTTCCGCTTGCCTCGGCGATCGCCTCGGGCGACGCCGAGCTGGACGCGCGATGCGTCGAGCTATTGCGGGTCTTCGGCGCGCCGCTCAGCATGATCTGGGACGTCGCCGATCCGGCCATGGCGGGGGCCACCGCGCTTCGTCACAAGCTCCTCTACGTGGGCACGGAACTGGGCGGTGCGGGAGCCGTTCGTCCAGACTGGGTCAAACTGTCCGACGAGGGAGTCATTCGCTCGCTGCGCCACCTCGGCATTCTCAAGAACGCCGATAAGTTTCCGACGACCGAGGCGCCGGCCACGCGCCTTACCCAGCTTAGCGGCCGCGACTACTTCGTCTACGCGCCTGAAGCGGGGCCCTTCGAGTGGCATCGCAATCTCGGCGAGGAAGTGCAAAAAGGCGAAACGGCGGGTTGCATACATTTCGTTGACAACCCGGCGCGCGAGCCGGTTGCGGTCACCTTCAGACGCGACGGTACGTTGATATGCAAACGGCACTTGGCGCGCGTCGAGCGGGGCGACTGCATCGCCCACCTGGCAACCGATTATTCGCCTTCCGAGGTCTGAGAATCGTGCTCGTTAACACCTGGCATCGCGGCGAGGAGTGCCTGCGTGTACTCGTGCCTGGGGTGGGCGAAAATCTCCTCGGCGGCGCCCATCTCGACGATGCGGCCCTGGTACATGACCGCCACGCGATCGCTAACGTAGCGGATGACACCGAGGTTGTGGCTGACGAAGACGTAAGTCAGTCCAAATTCGCGCTTGGTGCGCTTGAAGAGGTTGAGGATCTGGGCCTGCACCGAGACGTCGAGCGCCGAGGTAGGCTCGTCGGCAAGGACCAGGGCCGGCCGCAAGATCAGCGCCCGCCCGATGGCGGCGCGTTGCAGCTGGCCCCCCGAGAGCTGGTGCGGATAGCGACGGGCGAAGCTGTCGTCGAGCCCCACCAGATCGAGCATCTCGCCGACGCGCGCATCTCGGTCGCGCC
This sequence comes from Rhodospirillales bacterium, assembly GCA_047514975.1. Taxonomy (GTDB): domain Bacteria; phylum Pseudomonadota; class Alphaproteobacteria; order Rhodospirillales; family JASLLV01; genus JASLLV01. The sequence continues at coordinate 353 of JAKZXM010000014.1, read as the reverse complement.
GCGTTCCGACACCGTGCACCTCGAGCGGCGCCGTCAGGCCCGCGCCGATCGACTGCCGCGGGTTGAATGACGAGGTGGGGTCCTGGAAAACGGCCTGCATGCGCCGCCGCATCTCGCGCAAGCTGCGCCCCGAGCGGCTGCGCGCATCTTCTCCCTCGAACAGCACCCGTCCCGCCGTGGGGCGGATTAGGCGGAGCATCATGCGCAGGAGCGTGGACTTGCCCGATCCCGACTCGCCCACGATGCCGAGGGTTTCGCCGGGCGCGACTTCGAGCGTGACGTCCGCCACCGCCAGTACGCCGGGGCCGCGCGACAGAAGCCCACCTGCCTCGTAGTGCTTGGACAGTTGCTCG
>JAKZXM010000013.1:0-5280 GCA_047514975.1 Rhodospirillales bacterium | reverse complement strand
GTTAAATCTTGCGCGATTGCTCACCAAACCATTAGGCTGGGATCGCCGGGCGAATTCCGCCCGCGGGCCAGATGCCGTTCGGGAGGGGACATTGCGGGAATGGCGGGTAAGGTAAAGTCACGAATCATTAATCCGCCCAGCACCTTGAAGAGTAAGGTGGGCGTGGGCGGCCCGAACGCCGTCGATCCCGCCGCGCTCGCGCGCGCCGAGCAGGCGATCGCCGATCTCGGGGGCGAATACCTCGATTGGGTCCAAGAAGACCTCAAGAAGCTGGAAGACGGGTTCAACGCCCTGAAGGCGTCGGGCGGGGGCGGTCAGGAACTTCTCGGCGTGATCTTCCGGGTCGCCCACGAGATTAAGGGCCAGGGCGGAAGCTTCGGCTACGATCTGATGACCCTGATCGGCAACCAGCTCTGCCACTTCGTCGAGGAGCTGGCGGAGGCCGGCCCTTCCGAAATCGAGGTTATCGGCCTTCACCTCGACGCCCTGAAACTCGTCATGGCCAAGCAAATGCGCGGGGACGGGGGCCGAGCGGGCCAGGCCTTGTTGCAGGGCCTCGAGAAGGTCGTATCCAAGGTCGGCTAACGCGCCGCCTTGCCCGCGCCCCGGCGCTCAGACGTCTTGCGTGTTGCAGAGCACGACGCGCCTACTCCGCGGCGGGGAAACGGTCGCGGAACTGTTGCAGCCAGGCGATCCGTTGCTCGAGCAGCCGGAGGTCGTGATCCAGCCATTCGCCGAGGAAGCTGCCGTCCTCGGCGTGACGGTCGCGAAGGTTCTCGAGGCGCACGACCTCGCCGCAACAGAAGTCGACCAGCAGGTCCACCTGGTCGCGCCGTTCGCCCTCGCCGAGAAGGTGCAGGAACCGAAACTTGAGCGCGCAGACGAGCTTGTTCAACTCCGTCGCGCCGCCGCGAAGCCGTGCGGTGAGCAGCGCCCGGAATTGCTGTCGGCCCTCGGGCGTGATCGCGATCTCGGCGTCGTCCTCCATGCCGAGGCCATCGACCGCCTCGACCAGCCCTTCGAGCTTCAAAAGCTCGATCGAGGTGCCCATGAGGTCGAGCGACGGCCCCAGGATGTGGCCGACGAAATCGCGGATGAGGTTGGCGAGCGCGCTGTATCGGTGCCGGCGCTCGGCTAGGATCCCCAGCGCGCACAGGCGCACCGCTTCTCTTGGCGTCAGCGTGTTGTCCGGGAACATCCGTCGGCCCTGGATCAGGGCCGAAACCTATCACGGCCGGCGGTGCGGCCAAAGCCCGGAAGGCGAGATGGGGTGCGTCAGGCCGCGGGCCGGAGCGCCAACCGCTTCCAGACGCTGCTGAGTGACTCGACCAGGTGGTCGATGTCGGTATCGCTGTGAAGCGGCGTCGGTGTGAGCCGCAGGCGTTCGGTCCCGCGCGGCACCGTCGGGTAGTTGATGGGCTGAACGTAAATCCGGTATTCGGCCAACAGAATGTCGCTTGCCTCTTTGCAGCGGCGCGGCTCGCCCACCAGGACGGGAACGATGTGGCTCTGGGACGGCAGCATCGGTATCGCCGCTTCGGCCAAGCGTTTCTTGACCGTCGCCGCGCGTTCCTGGTGGTGCACGCGGATCTCGTCGTGGCGTCTGAGGTAACGCACGCTGCTCAGCGCGGCGGCGGCGACGGCGGGCGGCGGTGCGGTCGAGAAGATGAAGCCCGAACCGTAGGATCGGATGACGTCGCACAGCATGGCCGAGCCCGCAATATAGCCGCCGACGACGCCGAACGCCTTGGCGAGGGTGCCCTGGATGACGGTCAGCCGCTGCGCCTGGCCGTCGCGCTCGGCCACGCCCGCGCCCGTCGGGCCATAGAGCCCGACCGCGTGCACCTCGTCGAGAAAGGTCATGGCGCCGTGACGTTCGGCGACGTCGCAGATCTCGCCGATGGGCGCGATGTCGCCGTCCATGGAATAGACGGATTCGAACGCCACCAGACGGGATCGGGACGCGTCGGTCGCGCCGAGCAGCTCGTCCAGGTGGCGCGGATCGTTGTGGCGGAAGATGCGTGTCTCGGCCCGGCAATGCCGCATCCCCTCGATCATGGAATTGTGGTTCTTCGCGTCGGAGTAGATCACGCACTCGGGAAGCATGGTGCCAAGCGTGCTGAGCGTCGTCATGTTGGCGACCCAGCCCGATCCGAACAAGAGCGCGGCCTCGGTGCCGTGGAGGTCCGCAAGCTCGCGCTCGAGAAGGACGTGGTAATGATTGGTGCCCGAGATGTTGCGGGTCCCGCCGGCGCCGGCGCCGTACTTGTCGACGGCTTCGTGCATGGCGGACAAAAGCTCGGGGTGTTGCCCCATGCCAAGGTAGTCGTTGGAACACCAAACCGTGATTTCGTCGACGGAACCGTCGCGGTGGCTCCGGGCGCGCGGAAACCGGCCCGCAATTCGTTCGAGTTCGGCGAAGACGCGATAGCGTCCCTCGCCCTTCAGCTCCGCGATCTTCTCGGCGAAAAAGCGTTCGTGGTCCATTGCGGCGCCTCCGGGCCCTGTGCGGTTATTTTTGTCGCGCTCCGGACGGTTTCAAATGACTCATGTCAATCGCGCGCGATCGAAGTCTGTCCCGAGCCGTCAGATCAGGTGGCGCTCAGCGAGCACGCCTTCGAGATCGTCGAGCGCCTTGGCGCAGCGACGGAACATCTCGTCGATTTCGTCCACCGAGATAATCATCGGCGGGCTGAACGTGGCCGAGTCCACCGCCGCTCTCGTGAGCAGGCCGTTTTCCTGGGCGCAGGCGACGAACGCGTTGCCCACGCCATCGCCGGGATCGAAGGCTTCCTTCGTATTCTTGTCCTTGACCAGCTCCAAAGCTCCCATCAAGCCGACGCCGCGCACCTCGCCGACGCGTGGATGGTCGGCGAACCGTCTAAGGCCCTCCTGGAAATGCGGCGCGATCTCGCGAACGTATTCGAAAGTGTTTCTTTCCTCGTAGATTTTCAAGGTCTCGAGGGCGACGGCGGCCGGGACGGGGTGGCCCGAATAGGTGAATCCGTGGGCGAAGACGCTGATCTTCTCGCTTTCGTCGACGATGGCATCGTAAATCGGCTCGGACACCATCACCGCCGAGATGGGAAGGTACGCCGATGAAAGTTGCTTCGCCATGGTCATCATGTCCGGCGTGATGGCGAAGGTCTGCGAGCCCCAGGTGTTGCCGGTGCGGCCGAAGCCGCAGATCACCTCGTCGGCGATCATGAGGACGTCGTACTTCTTGAGAACCGCCTGCATCTTCTCGAAATAGGTGGCGGGCGGCACGATCACCCCGCCCGCACCCATGACCGGCTCGGCGATGAAGGCGGCCACGGTCTCAGGGCCTTCGTCGAGGATCATCTTCTCGAGGTTCGCCGCGCAGCGGCTCGCGAAGTCCTCTTCGCTCTCGCCCGGCTCCGCGTAACGGTAGTGGTGCGGGCAGTCGGTATGCAGGATGCCGGCGATGGGCAGGTCGAAATCGCGGTGGTTGTTGGGAAGCCCCGTGAGGCTCGCCGACGCCACCGTAACCCCGTGGTACGCCTTGATGCGCGAGATGATCTTCTTCTTCTTCGGCCGCCCGATGGCGTTGTTGTAGTACCAGACGAGCTTGACCACGGTGTCGTTGGCCTCGGAGCCCGAATTCGCGAAGAACACCTTGGACATGGGCGCCGGCGCCATGGCCATCAGCTTCTCGGCGAGGTCGACCACCACGTCGGAGCCCCTGTGGAAGAAGGTCTGGTAGTAGGGCAGGCGTTCCATCTGGCGCGTCGCCGCCTCCACGAGCCGCTTCTCCCCCCCGAACCCGAGGGCCACGCACCACAGTCCGGCGAGCCCCTCGATGTATTCCTTGCCGTCCTCGTCGTAGACCTTCACGCCCTCGCCGTGCGTGATGATCAGCGGCCCATTCTCGCGCACGAACGGGTAGTTGGTGTAAGGACGGAGGTGGTGAGCGAGGTCTCGGGCCCCCGCCGAGTTTGGCAACAACGTCATGGAATCACCCTCTTGTCGTCATTGGCGCGAAGGATTGGCGTGAAGACTTCGGTATCGCGGTCAGGCGGCATGATTGTTGCCCATTTCGACGGCGCGGGCAACGCCGGTTGGGATCCGATATGGAGTGCACCAGACGGTGTCGGCGTGAAATCTCCTATTGCGGACTGTCGCTTGTGTCCGGTGCCCCCGGGGTCGCTTTGAGATCGGTCAGGGTTTGCAACGCGGCCTCGAACTCGAATGCCTGAATTTGCATGTCCAGCTTGCCAACATCGGCCGAGTTTGCCGTCATCGCGAGCTCCGGTCGGATTTCGTTCCAATGGTCGACCGCCTCAGCGTCGGCGTCGGCGAGCAAAATTCTCAGTCTTTCAAGGCCTGCAGCCAATGTCTTGGGATCGAGAACCGGTTCAGCCCCATGGGACAAGCCGCCCTCCGCGGCGAGTACGGTCTCAAGTCCCGCCAGGAGTTCAAGGAGGTTCTTTTCGGTCCGCGCCAGCGCCCGCCGCCGCACATCGCTCTCGGCCCGTTCGCTTGTGGCACTCTCCAAATCCGTTGCCGCATCGAACATCGCTTCGGCGCCGATAATGCCCGACACCTCCTTCAATGTGTGGACAAGTTCCTCCGCCAAGTCCCATTTTCCATCCTCCACAGCCCGACCAATGGCTTTCGCGTCGTCCGCGTGGTTGATCCGAAACAAGGCCAGCAGCTTCCTATAAGTCTCGCCATCGCCCATAGCCCGCGCCAAGCCGTGCTCCACGTTGAGACCCGCCACGTCGGGAAACGTTTGCGTGCCGCGGGCCGCAGGCCGCGGGCCGTCAGACGGATCGGCCTGTTCCGTATCGGAAAGCAATCGCCGAATGGTCGCGAACAAGGTTTCGGGATTGATGGGCTTGATGATATGGTCGTTCATTCCCGTCACCAGGCACTTCTCGAGTTCCTCCGCCCGACCGTGGGCGGTCATGGCGACGATCGGCAGTGCGGAAATACGCGGATCCTGGCGAATTCGGCGGGTTGCCTCGAACCCATCCATTTCCGGCATTTGCAGATCCATGAACACCAAGTCGAACGCCTTCGGCTCATCCCCGTGGACAAGCAAGGACAGCGCCGCGAACCCATTGCCGGCAACGGAGACGGACGCACCGACACTCTCAAGCAGCTCGACCGCAACCTGCTGGTTGATCGCATTGTCTTCGACGAGAAGGATTTTCCTTCCCGACAGGAACTCATCGGCCTTCGGGACCAATGGCGGCGTTCGCGTGCGTTCTCGCTGGTCGCCGAACGCGTCCATCAGGGCGTCGAACAGGATCGATT
>JAKZXM010000012.1:0-9073 GCA_047514975.1 Rhodospirillales bacterium | reverse complement strand
GGTTGGCTCTCCTTCAAGTTCGGTTGGGCGGCGGCGTCGCGAGCGCGCGCAATCGTCCCGCCACGCGCGTCGCAAGCGTAGCCGGTGACGCGGAGGCTTGAAACGAACTTCGGTTCGCGCGTTAATCACTGCAACGAAGGTGGCCGACCGCAGGGCGCGAGCAAGGAACTTCGGCCGAACCAGGGGGCGAAACGATGAACGCTACCGGGCCGAACGATCGTGAATCGGATTCCGGCGAGAGCGTGGAAAAGCCGACGTCGGGCCAGAGGCGCTGGCTTCTGCGCGGTGTCGATCAGCCGGGCGGAAAGCTTCCGTTGTTCGACGAGATCGGCCGGCACGTGAGCGAGCGGACCGTGCGAAGCTGCATCAACAAAGGCTGGGCGGAAACGTGGTTCGCCAACCCCCTCAAGCCCGATTGGCTGGTGTGCAAGATCACCGATGCCGGACGAAGAGTGGTTGGCGCGCACCGGTGATCCGCCTGCCCTTGCGCGCAATTCTGACTCCGCCAAACACGCGACGACCATCGCACGCGGCAAACATTGCATGGCCGAACCCGATCGTCGGCGGTAGCACGGTTCGGCAAGCCCTGCGCGTTGTCGCCCCCGTCGTGATCGCCTGCGCCGCACTTGCGGCCCAAGCCCAGGATCGGGGCGAAACGGCGGAATCCCGTGCCCGCATGGTGGCTGGTATCGTCGCCGCGGTGCCCGGCGGAATTGGAAGCAATTCGTCTCGATCGATGATCGAACGCTCCGCGACATCGGCGTTTCTCGCCTGGCGTTGATCTACGGCGTGGCCGGTCCTCCCCGGGGTTCGGCCGCGCGCGATGACCGCGGTCTTGACTGAGCCCGCGTTTTCCATCACCCCATTGCGAGTGCTCACGCAAGGAGGTTGGAGCCCGCGCCCATGCACCGATCGAATGCAAGCGGCGAACAGCGGCCCCGGACGGTCCTGATCTGCGTCAACCGGCGGTTCGGCACGGACCAGCCGTCGTGCGCGGCGCGCGGATCGGTCGTGATCGCGGATGCGCTCGAGGCCGGCGTTCGCGCGCGGCGGATCGACATCGAGACCGAGCGCCTTCGCTGCTTCGGCCAGTGCCCGCACGGGCCGAACTTGCGCCTGGCGCCCGGTGGATCGTTCTTCCACCGGGTCTCGATCGAGGACGTGCCGAGGGTCCTCGACGACTTGGAAAAGGCCTGCGGGACGCGCACCGAGTCCGCCGCCGAAAAGCCCTTGCCGCTGCTTCACCTGCTCGGCTCGTGAACGGGGCGAAAGGGAACGGCCCCCTTAATTCCCGCGGTCGCGAAAAACACGCCGCTGTGACGGCCGTCACAGCGGTCCATGGCGGGCGCGCGTACCATTCGCGGCTTAGGTTGGGTTCCATCGCGTGAATCCTCCCTTCCCTCGAGAGCAACCACTTAGGGCCGGGATTTCCCCGGCCCTTTTTCTCGGCTCGCGCGGCCCGGGCGCGGCTATTCAGTCGCGGTCCGCGAGATCGACGAGAACGTCGGCGATCACCTGGGCGCCGGCCGCGAGGTCGGATGGCTTCGCGTTCTCGGCCTCGTTGTGGCTCAAGCCCCGCTCGCACGGAACGAACACCATTCCCGCCGGACACAGGCGCGCGAGGTTGCCGGCGTCGTGCAGCGCGCCCGAGAAGATGCGCCGCCATGGATAGCCGCGCAGCCGAACCGCGGCTTCGATCGCGTCCGGCACGAGGCCCGAGAATGCGACCGGGGCCGAGCGCGGAAGCTCGTCGATCGTGACCTCGCAGGCGCGCGCGTGGGACCGGCAGGCCGGTTCCACCTTGTCACCCAGATCGTCGAGGACCGCTGTCTCGGGGTGGCGGAAGTCGATGCTGAACTTGACGCTCCCCGGAACGACCGCGCGGGCGCCGGGCACGATCTCGAACTGGCCGATGGTGAAGCGGACCAGGTCTTCGGCGTCGTGGAAGATCTCGTGCAGCGCGTTCACCATGGCCACCGCCTCGACGAAGGCGTCCTTTCGGTGCCGGCGCGCCGTCGTTCCCGCGTGCGCCTCCTCGCCTCTCACCTCGATCTGGAACTTGCGCGAGCCCTGGATTCCGGTGACCACGCCGATCACCTCGCCCGCGTCCTCGAGCACCGGGCCCTGCTCGATGTGGGTTTCGACGAACGCCTCGATCGGCGCGCCGAGGTTGCGCACTTCCGCGTCCGGGACCGCGCGCTTCAGCGCCGCGACCGCGTCTTCGACGGTGGCCCCCTCGCGGTCGGCGGTCGCCAGCATGTCCGCCAGCGCCAGCCGGCCGGCGTAGACGCCCGAGCCCATGGTGCCCGGCACGAACCTGGAACCCTCTTCGTTGTTCCAGATCGCCGCCTCGAGGGGGCGCTTGGTTTCGATCCCCGCCTCGTCGACGGCCTCCAGCGCTTCGAAGGCGGCGAGCACCCCGAAGATCCCGTCGAAGCGCCCGCCGGTCGGCTGGGTGTCGCTGTGCGAGCCGCTGACCACCGGCGCCACGTCGCCCGCGGTCCCCGGACGGCGCACGAACATATTGCCGATGTCATCAATCGCGACGCCGAATCCGCGTTCGCGCGCCCACGTGGCGAGCAGGGCGTGCGCTTCGATATCCTTCTCACCGAGCGCCGGGCGGTTGACGCCCCCCTTGGCCGTGGCGCCCAGCCGCGCCATCTCGAGGTGGCGGCGCCACAGCCGCTCGCCGTCGATGTCGGCGGTTGGGGCGCGCGCGCCGGCGATGGGATCGCGAGACATGGCGTCGCCGGCCCGCCCTCAGGCCGCCTCGTCGCGCGCGAGCGCGCCGAGCTCCGCCAGCATCCGCTTTAACGGCTCGATTCGGCCGGCGTCGGCGCCCGTGTAGTCCGCGAAGCGGGTGATCGGCGCCCGCGGCCCGCCCATGGGCTGGCCCACTAGCCGGCACAACTCCTTGGTGATGGCGATGATGTGCGCCAGATGGTTGCGAAGCCGCGCCGGTCGGCCGGCCATGATCGCGGTGTTGACGGCAAGAAGCTTCGTCCAGATTGCCGCCGAGCCCGCGTGATCGCCGCCCTGGGCAAGCTTGAACATCTGGGCGGACAGGCGCGGCAGGAAGTTGCCTTCCGGCGACACCCAGCCTTCGCCGCCGAGCGCGATGGCGTCGAACGGATGGGCGCCCTGCCACACGTGCATCGTCTCACCCGCCAGCCGGCGGATATCGGCGACGCGCGCGAGCTCGCCGCTTGCCTCCTTGATGTAGCGGATATTGTCGAATTCGCCGGCCAGCCGCGCCACCACCTCGGCCGGAATGTCCACGCTGGCGTTGGTGGGATTGTTGTAGATCATGATCGGGATCGAGACGGCTTCGGCGATCCGTCGAAAGTAGGCGACGATTTCAGCGTCGGTCGGCGCGATGTAGAGCGGCGGCAGCACCATGATCCCGTCGGCGCCGAGCTCTTCGGCCTCGCGGCTGAAGCCGACCGCCTTTTCGGTACGCGCGTTCGCGGTGCCGGCGAACACCGGCACGCGGCCGGCGGCTTGGTCGACGACGGTCGATATGATCCTGCCCCGCTCATCGTCGTCGACGAGGAAGAACTCGCCCATCGAGCCGAGCGTAACTAAACCGTGCGCGCCCTCGGCGACCTGCCAATCGACGAAACGGCGCATGGCGTCCTCGTCGAAGGCCTCGTCGCGCTCTCGAAAGGGTGTGACGACAACCGTGAAGCTGCCGCGATACTCGGTCATGGAACCCTCCTCCGACGTTTTGCCCATCACCTCTGCCTCGCAAGCGATCGGGCGAGCAGCCGCGGCGGCACCCGGTAGCGCCCCACCACGTCGCTGAAGCGTTCGCGCTCGGTGGTGACGTCGACTTCGGTGCCGCAGACCATCACCGTCGCGGGCCGGAGAAGCGCGTTGAAGTTGGCGGCCCGCGATTCGGTGTAGGCGCCGACGTCGAGAAGGGCGATCAGATCGCCGGCATCCACGAGCGGAAGCTCGCGCGCCTTTGCCAAAATGTCGGGCGAGCACAGCGGTCCCACCACGTCCGTCACCTGCCCTGCGGGCGCGTCCGGCCTGTCGGCGACCACCATATGGTAGTGCCAGGTCTCGAGCACCGGGTGCAGGTGGTTTTCGCTCAAATCCAAGTTCACCCAGCGTTTGCCGTATTCGGGCCATTCCTTGGTCGCGCCGACGCGCCCGATGGCGATCATCGCGCCTCCCACCAGGCCGCGTCCGCATTCGAAGCGGAGGCCCGGCAAGGGCAGGTCGAATTCCGCGCACGCCTCGCGGACCGCATCGCACACCGCCTCGGCGTATTCCTCGAAAGTGGGGGTGTTCTCGTCGTCCTCTCCGCCCGGGCCGGTTTTCTCGGGCCGTCCGAACGACCAGCCGCCGCCGAGGTCGAGGTACGGGGGCGTCCAGCCGGTATCGTCGCGCAGCATTGCCGACCACTCCACCATCTCGCGCGCCATGACCGCGAAATCGTCGGTGCGGTTGTCCATGCGGCTCAGGTGGTAGCTGAGCTCCTTCAATTGCAGGTGCTCCATCGCCTGGATGCGGCGCACAAGCTCGACCGTTTGCGCATACGGCATTCCCCATTTGTGGTTGCGGCCCTGTTCGGCGAGGCTGCCGGGCCCGTGCATCTCGGACGCGAACCGGTTCTCGAGCCGCTTCAACTCCAGCTTGACCCGGATTCCCACCTCGGCGTCGCGGCCCAAGCGCCGCGATTCGGCGTCGATCAGGTCGAGCTCGCCCATGGCGTCGATGTTGATGCAGATACCGTTCAGGATCGCGATCTCGATCTCGCCCGGGCCCTTGTTCGAGCCATTCAGCACGGTCTTCTTCGGGTCTGCGCCGGTCATGAGCGCAAGCGTCATCTCGTTGACGCCGAATGCGTCGCCGCCGGCGCCCTCGTGGTTCAAGATGTGGCGCACGGCGAGGCCGTTGTTGGCCTTGTTGGCGTACATGACCTCGACGTCCGGGTAGCGGTTTGTCCAGGCGTCGCGGAAGCGCCGGTAACTGTGGCGGATCTGGTTCTCGCTGATGACGTAGAGCGGCGTGCCGTATGTCTCGGCCAGCTCGACCACGTCGCGCCCCTCCACCCACAAATGGCCGTTGTCGCCGATGCCGATGAACTCGTTGAAGTGCTTTCGGAACTTGGGGTACGGAAGATCGGCGTGTGGGCTCTGTTCATTCATGGCGTCTCCCCCGGCGCTGGTTGCCGAATGGGCGGGATCGTTCGCCCGCCGCGGTGAGCGATTGTAGGCGATGCGGACCGCGGCCGGGAGTCCGAAGGCGGACCAATCGCTACCTCTTGAGCGCAGGGGGCGGCTTTCCGGGCTCGGCCAGCCCGCGGATGCCGCGCAGCGCCGGGTTGGCGCGCCGGTACTGGGGCGGATAGTCCACCTCCTCGCCCAGCGCATGGGCCGCGCGCCAGCCCCACCGGGGATCGAACAGCATGGCGCGGGCGATGGCGACCATGTCCGCTTGGCCCGAACGGATCACAGTGTCGGCCTGACGCGGCTCGGCAATCTCGCCGACCGCGACCGTCGCCATCCCGGTGGCGGCCTTCACGCCGGCGGCGAACGGAACCTGATAGCCGGGACCGGCCGCGATGCGTTGCGCCGGCGCGAGCCCGCCGCTCGAGACGTGGACGTAGTCGCAGCCCACGCGTGCGAGTTCGTGGACGAATGCGATCGTGTCCTCCAAGTCCCAGCCGCCTTCGATCCAGTCGGTGGCGGAGACGCGCACGCCGAGCGGCCGGTCATCCGGCCAGGCGTTCCGCGCCGCCGCGACGACCTGCAAGGGAAGGCGCATCCGCCCTTCGCGCGCGCCGCCCCATTCGTCGTCGCGGCGATTGGTCAAGGGCGAGAGGAACTGGTGCAGGAGATATCCGTGGGCCGCGTGGATCTCGGCCAGGGCGAAGCCCGCTCGCGCCGCCCGTTCGATGGCCTGGACGAAGCTCGCCTCGATGCGCTCGAGCCCGGCCGCATCGAGGGCCGCAGGGACCGGCCGGTCGTCGGCGAGCCGGACCGCAGACGGCGCCACCGTTTGCCAGCCGCCGGCATCGGGCCGAAGCGGTTCGCCTCCTTCCCAGGGCACCTGGACCGATCCCTTGCGCCCGGCATGTCCCAACTGGATGCCGATCGCGGCCTTGGCGAAGGAGGAGCAGAAGCCGACGACGCGCGCAAGCGCGCGTTCGTGCGCATCCGACCAGAGTCCCAGGCAACGGGGCGTGTTCAGCCCCTCGGGCGAGACCCAGACGGATTCGGTGATGACGAGGCCGGCGCCCGAGACCGCGAACTGGCCAAGGTGCATGACGTGGAAATCACCGGCGTTGCCGCCGGTTTGCGCGCTGTGCTGGGACATGGGCGCGACGACGATGCGGTTGGCGAGCGCCAGGCCGCGCAAGGTGAAGGGACTGAACAGGCAGGAAGCGCTCACGGGCGTCGGTGTCTCGCTGGGCGCCCCTTCGCTGCACTCAATCGCAGCGCGCGGTCTTACCGCCGTCGACCAGGATTTCGGTGGCGGTCACGAACTTGGCCTCGTCGGACGCAAGGTAGAGCGCTGCGTACGCCACGTCCCAGGCCTCACCCCGGACGCGGAGCGGAATCGTCGCCTCGTCGTCAGCGAACATCTTCTCGAGATCGCCCCCGGAATACTGCTTTGCCAGGCGGTGCTCGACCAGGGGCGTGTGGATCGAGCCGGGGATCACCGTATTCAGCCGAATCCCCTTTGGCCCGTAGTGCACGGCCTGGGTGCGCGTCAAGTGGATCAATCCGGCCTTGGCGGCATCGTACGCGGCGTGGAACTTGCCCGTGTAGCGAAGCCCGGCCTGCGACGAGACGTTGACCACCGCGCCGCCGCCCTGGCGCTCCATCACCGGAAGCACGTGCTTCAGCGCGAGGAACACGTGGGTCAGGTTGTGGTCCATCTGCGCGCGCCAGGCGTCCTCGCTCATCTCCAACGGCCCGCCGGGGGCCGAGCCGCCCACATTGTTGTGGAGGACGTCGATGCGCCCGAACGCGGCGAGACAGGCCCCGACCATCGCCTCGACCTCGCCTGCGTCGGTGACGTCGGCTGTATGCGCGACGCACTTTATCCCCTCGCCCTCGATGATGGCGCGGGCCGCCTCGGCGGCCGCCGGAACGATGTCGACGGCGAAACCGTGCGCGCCCTCGCGCGCGAACAGCACCGCCGTCGCCTTGCCGTTGCCCCAGCCCTCGGCCACCGAGCCTGCGCCGGTGACGAGCGCCACCTTGCCTTCCAGCCTTCCGGCCATGGCATCGATCCCCATCTCGGAATGGCCCGCGCCCAGCAAAGGACGAACGCCCGGCGAAGTAAAGCGCCAAGGCGCGGTCCCCGCCGCCGCCCTTACGCCGCCGTTGGGTCGCGCTCGCGGATCGCCAGGTAGGCGACGGCCGAGAAGATCAGCGACCCCCCGATCCAGGTCCAGACCTCGGGCACCTCGCCAAAGAACAAGTACCCGAGGGTCGAGGCGAAGATCAGCTTGGTGAACTCGACCGGCGTCACGGCCGAGACGTCGGCCTGCTTGAAGGCGTGTGCGAAGCTCATGTGCGCGAGCGTGCCCAAGGGCCCGAGGAGCACCAGCACCGCGAGTTGGCCAACGCTGGGCACGGTCCAGAATGGCACCATGGCGATGGTGACGATGGGCAGGCCGAACAGGCTCTGATAGAGCGTCATCGAAACCGTCGTTTCGGTCCGCGACATGATTTTGATGACGACGATCGAGGCGGCGAAGGCGGACGCCGCGACCAAGACCAACATCGCGCCCGGCTCCATGTCTATGACGCCCGGGCGCAGGATGATGAGCGTGCCCGCGAACCCGACCACCAGCGCGCCCACGCGCCGGGCGCGCAACGTTTCGCCCAGGAACAGGATCGCGAGCATGGTGCCCATCAAGGGTGCCGTGAAGTTGAGCGCCGAGACCTTGGCCAGCGGGATCAGCGTGAGCGCGGTAAACAGCGAGAACATGAACACCACGTGGAGCGCGCCGCGAACCAGTTGCAGGCCCAGGCGTTGGGTCCGGAGCGGCTCGAGGCCGCGACGGAAGAACAGCGGCGCGAAGACGAGCACGCCGAAGACCGTGCGGAAGAACACCATCTCGAAGGGATGGATGTCCGAAGACAACCAGCGGATCATGGCATTCATGGACTGCGTCGTCAGCGCGCTCAAGAGCATAAGCGCCATGCCGCGAACGGTCCCCGAGGCCGCGTACCATCCGGCGCTCCAGGCGCTGGGGATCCACCTCATCGCAGGCTGCGCGCAAGCGCACGCACGCGCACCCGTCCCATCAATCACACTTGGCGATGACGCCGCCGTCGGCGACAATCTCGGTGGCGGTCACGTAACCCGCCTCGTCGGAGGCGAGAAAGAGCGCGGCAAAGGCCACGTCCCAGGCATCCCCCATGCGCCCCATGGGGACGCCCTTGCTGCGCTCGGCGATTAGCTCGTCCAAATTGCCGCCGCGGTACTGTTTCGCCAGCCGCGTTTCCACCAGCGGCGTGAAGACGTGGCCGGGAATCACCGTGTTGCAGCGGATCCCCTTGGGCGCGTATTCGACGCCAAGGGTGCGGGTGAAATGGATCAGCCCCGCCTTCGCCGCCTCATAAGCCGCGTGATAATGGCCGGTGTGGCGGATCGCGGCGAGCGAGGCGACGTTGACGATCGCTCCACCGCCCTGGCGTTCCATCACCGGGATCGCGTGCTTGCAGGTGAGAAACACGCTGGTCAGGTTGTAGCGGAGCTGGTCGTTCCACTGGTCCTCGGTCAGCTCCACCGGCCCGCCGGGGATCGAGCCGCCGACGTTGTTGTGCAGGATGTCGATCCGTCCGAACGCGTCGAGGCACGCCTCGACCATACCCTTCACTTGGGCGCCGTCGGTCACGTCGGCGGCGTGAACCAAGCAGGTTCCACCCTCGCCCTCGATGAGGGCACGGGTCGTCTCGGCCGCTTGCGCGTTGATGTCGACGGCGAAAACGTGCGCGCCTTCGCGCGCGAACAGCACCGCCGTCGCCTTGCCGTTGCCCCAGCCCGGCCCAACCGAGCCCGCGCCCGTGACCAACGCCACCTTGTCCTTCAGCCGGTCCGC
>JAKZXM010000011.1:0-16783 GCA_047514975.1 Rhodospirillales bacterium | reverse complement strand
TCGGCAGGCGGGTTTCCGCGCCGCCGTCCGGGTAGGTCGCGCGAGGCGTCCGGTAACGGGCGTCCCAGATGAATGGCCATCCCTCGCCGTCCGCTCGCGCGGCGCGTGCGAGGACAGAACCCGGCTTACAGGCCGTCTGGCCCGCCGCCTCGGCAATGCGCGGAAGCGCAGCCTTCAAAGGCGGCGCCTCCCGTCCGCTGCGAGGCGGCGGCGGGCGTGATCGCAAAAAGAACATAAGACGAACATAATTCCGCCCCAATCGCGATGACAATGTCGAGACCGTCTGCGCCGACGTTTTCCACGCGGTTGCTGAGAGCGGCCGCGCGCGCGCCAGTCATGGACATGTCAACACTTTGTTAACACAAGTACTGCCATCGTGAACCATTGACGCCCATGGAAACCCATGATATCCCAATCAAAGCCACGGATTGGGCGATATTCGAAGGCCGGTTCCGGCCCGCGTCTCGTCCGTTTCGGGGGCGGAGTCGGCCCCGGTTCCGGGCGGCGGGAATTCGGCGTTCGCGAGGGACGGTATGGCGCTTCTGGTTGGCAGGCACGTCAACAAGATCGACCGCAAGGGGCGGGTCTCCGTGCCCAAGTCGTTTCGTGACGCGCTCGACACCGATGGGTTCGCCGGGATCTTCGCCTATCCCTCGTTCAAGTATCCGGCGATCGACGCCTGCGCGGAGGCGTTCATGAATCGCCTCAGCGGCGGTGTTGCCGGCCTCGATTACTTTTCCGACGAGCACGACGACCTCGCCCTCATCATCCTTGAGAACGCCGACCGAATGGCGTTCGACACCGAGGGCCGAATCGTGCTGCCTGCGGAGTTGATGGAGCACGCGAACCTGAGCGAGAAGGCGATGTTCGTGGGCCGCGGCGCGCAGTTCAGGATTTGGGAGCCGAAGGATTACGAACGCCACCGTCGCCAGGCGTTCGAGCGCGCGCGCTCGCGGGGAGCGACCCTCGAGCTTCCAAGCGAAGGAGAGGGTTGATGCGGCGCGCGGCGCGTGAACGGGCCGCTCCGCACACCCCGGTCATGGTGCGCGAACTTCTTGCCGCGCTCGGGCCCAGCGACGGCGAAACCTACCTCGACGGGACGTTTGGGGCCGGCGGCCACGCGAGAGCCGTGCTCGATGCCGCCGAGTGCACGGTCCTCGGCGTCGACCGCGATCCCGACGCCGTCGGCGGCTCTCGCGATCTCGTGCACCGCTACGGGGGCCGCCTCGCGGTGCTCAAGGGCCGCTTCGGCGACATGGTCGAGCTTCTCCACGGCGTCGGGGTCGAATCGGTTGACGGCGTCGTGCTCGACCTCGGCGTCTCGTCCATGCAGATCGACGATGCGGGACGCGGCTTTTCCTTTCGCGGCGGCGGCCCGCTGGACATGCGCATGGAATGCCGCGGGTTGAGCGCGGCCGAGGCGGTGAACACGCTTTCCGAGGCCGAGCTGGCGCGCATCATCCGAGCCTTCGGCGAGGAAAGGGCGGCGCGGCGCATCGCGCGCGCCATCGTCGAGACCCGGGCGCGGGCGCCGATCGCGACCACCAGGGCGCTTGCCGACATTTGCCGCCGCGTGGTTCGCACTTCGGCACACGCCATCGATCCGGCGACGCGGACGTTCCAGGCGCTTCGCATCTACGTCAACGACGAGCTTGGCGAGTTGGACCGCGGGCTCGGTGCCGCCGAAGCGCTGCTGCGGCCGGGCGGGCGGCTCGTGGTGATCTCCTTTCATTCCCTCGAGGACCGTAAGGTCAAGGGCTTCTTCGCCGAGCGCTCTGGAACCGCCCCGCGGCCGTCGCGGCACGCGCCCGACGCGGGTGACGGAAGGGGTCCGCCGAGCTTTCGCCTGCTCCGCCGCGGCGTCCAGCGTCCGACGGCCGAGGAGGTCGCTTCCAACCCGCGGGCGCGATCCGCGCGCTTGCGCGCCGCCGAACGCGTGGCGGCGCCGGCGTGGACCCCGCGCGCCCACGGCGATTCCACGCCTCGGGCCGCCTAGGACGGGGGACACGATGCGCGGGGCCACCCTTTTGACCGTGATCCTCGCGAGTGGCATCGGGCTCGCGGTCTTTTTGTTCGAGTATCGGGTCAAGGACCTCGAGAACCAGCTCCTGACGCTGGATCGCGCGATCGTCGCCGAGCGGGAATCGATCCGGGTCCTCGAGGCCGAATGGAGCCATTTGAACGATCCGGCGCGTCTCGGCGCCATGGCCGCCCGCCTTCTCGGCATGGAGCCGGTCGCGCCCGATCAGTTGACCTCGATGGCGGAGCTGGCGCGACGGGTACCGGATGCGCCCGACGAGAAGGACGAGCGCTGATGCGGGGCGCGCGTAATCCCGAGGCGCGAGAATCCCGGCTTCGGGTTTCGCCCGCCGCGGCCAACGCCCGCGTACGCGTCGAGGGCGTTCGCAAGGAGACGATCGAAACCGGCCGCAACCGGCTCTTGGTGATCGGCGCCTTGTTCCTCGCCGTGTTCATGGTGATCGCCGGCCGTCTCGTGTGGCTTTCGTTGCCCGCCGCCCCGAGTGGCGACGCATTCGTCGCGGCGCATGAGTACGCGGGCCTGGCCGGTCGCGCCGACATCGTCGATCGCAACGGGGTCGTTCTGGCGACGAGCCTGCCCACCGCATCGTTGTACGCCAACCCGGCGAACGTAACGGATGCGCCCGAGGTCGCGCGAAGGCTTGCCGCGGTGCTGTCCGGTCTCGATCCCGAGATGGTGCTGGCGAAGCTCGAATCGAATGCCGGATTCGTCTGGCTCAAGCGCGGCCTCGCGCCTCGGCAGGTCTATGAGGTCAACCGTCTCGGCATACCCGGCCTCGAGTTCCGGCGCGAGGAACGCCGGGTCTATCCCATGGGCCGCCAGGCGGCCCACGTTCTCGGCGCCACCGACGTCGACGGCAACGGCATCGCCGGGGTCGAACGGAGCTTCCACGACATGTTGTCCGGGGGCGACGCGCCGCTCCGGCTCTCGCTCGACGTGCGGGTTCAGACGGTGATGACGGACGTGCTCGCGGGCGCCATGCGCGACTTCGACGCGATCGGCGCCGCCGGCGCCATGCTCGACGTGCGCACGGGCGAGGTCCTGGCACTGGTGTCGCTTCCCGACTTCGACCCGAACGCGCCGGCGACGGCCACGGGCGACAGCGGCTTCAACCGGGTGACCAAGGGCGTCTACGAGATGGGATCGCCGTTCAAGCTGTTCACCGCCGCCGCGGCGCTGGACAGCGGAACCGTACGCATGGACGACGTGTACGACGCCAGCCGCCCCATCCGGATCGCGCGTTTCACGATCACCGATTTCCACCCCACCGACAAGCCGCTCACGGTGCCCGAGATCCTGACTCGGTCGTCGAACATCGGCGCAGCCAAGATGGCGCTCGATGTGGGCGGCGTGGTTCAACGCCACTACTTGCGGCAGTTGGGCCTGTTGGATCGATCGGCGATCGAGCTTCCCGAGGTGGGCGATCCGCTCATCCCCGATCCCTGGCGCGATATCAACACGATGACCATCGCCTACGGCCACGGCATCGCGGTCAGCCCGCTGCAGCTCGCCAGCGCGGTCGCGGCGGTGGTCAACGGCGGGTCGCTGGTTCCGCCGACCTTGATCAAGTCCGGCGAAGGGCGTGCCGCGGTCGGCCGGCGGGTGCTCTCAGCGGAGACGTCGCGAACCATGCGCGGGCTCATGCGCTTTATCGTCCTTAACGGCACCGGCAAAAACGCGGACGTTCCGGGCTTTGCCGTCGGCGGCAAGACCGGCACGGCGGAGAAGGTGGTTGGCGACGATTACAGCGCCGACACCCTAATCTCGTCCTTCGTCGCGGCCTTTCCCATGTCGGCGCCCCGGTACGTGCTTTTGACCCTCATCGACGAGCCGAAGGGGAACGAGGGAACCCACGGATACGCGACGGGCGGCTGGGTCGCCGCGCCGGCCACTGCCCGGCTCATCGCGCGCATCGCGCCGCTTCTGGGTTTCGCCCCCCAACCGACGAGTGAAATCCGTATTCCCGCCTTGTCGCCCGTCAGCGCCGATGGCGGTGCGCTGTCGCGGAAGCGCAACTTTGTTGCTAACTGAGCTCTTGCGGGGAGTGACACCCGAATTGACCGGCCGGCTTCCGACGGACGACGTGGAGATCACCGGACTGACCAGTGATTCGCGCCGTGTCGCGCCCGGGTATCTCTTCGCCGCGATTCCGGGCAGCCGTCTCGACGGTCGGCGTTTCGTCGATGACGCCTTGCGCCGCGGGGCGGCGGCGGTCCTCGGCCCCCCTGGCACCCACATCGGCGAGCACGGGCCGACGGCGCTCGTGATCGGCGACAACCCGCGCCGGCTTTTCGCGCGGATGGCGGCCGGCTTCTATGGCGCGCAACCGAAGACGGTGGCCGCCGTCACCGGCACCAATGGCAAGACATCGGTCGTATGGATGCTGCGCCAGATCTGGGAACGGTTGGGCCACGCGGCCGCCGGGATGGGCACCCTGGGGATCGCGGCCGCCGGACTCGAGAGCGGCGGAAACCTGACCACGCCCGATCCCGTCGATCTGCATGAGAATCTGCGCGCGCTCGCCGAGCGGGGGATCGACCACCTCGCCTTGGAGGCTTCGAGTCACGGGCTTCACCAGTGCCGGCTGGACGGGGTCGACGTCGCCGCGACGGCGTTCACAAACCTGACCCGCGACCACCTGGACTACCACGGAACCATGGACGCTTATCTGAGCGCCAAGCTGCGCCTGTTTACCGAGATCGCGAGCCCCGGGGTGCCCGCGGTTCTGAACGCGAACTGCGCGTTCTTCGAGGCGGTCGAGACCGCATGCCGATTGCGCGGCCTCGCCGTCACGACCTACGGCGAAGGCGCGGGCGACATCCGCCTCGAGGGCGCGACGGCGACCGGGAGCGGCCAGCGCCTGACACTGAACGTGAAGGGAAAGCCCTACGGCGTCGACTTTCCTCTCATCGGCGCGTTCCAGGCCTCCAACGCGTTGTGCGCGCTCGGTCTCGCGATCGCTTGCGGCGCCGATTCCGACGCCGCGGTCGGCACGCTGGCGGCGCTCGAGGGTGCGCCGGGACGCGTCCAAATGGTCGGCCGGCACCCGTGCGGCGCGCCGGTGTTCGTCGACTACGCCCATACGGCCGACGCGCTCGGCGCCGTCTTGAAGGCGCTGCGTCCCCATGCCGCGCGCCGCTTGAGCGTGGTGATCGGTTGCGGGGGCGACCGCGATCCCGGCAAGCGGCCAGAAATGGGGCGCACGGCCGCGGCGCTCGCCGACCGGGTCGTGGTCACCGACGACAATCCCCGGAGCGAGGATCCGGCCGCTATTCGAAGGGAGATTCTGGCGGGCTGCCGGGGGGGCACCGAGATCGGCGAGCGCGGGCGCGCGATCGCGCACAGCGTCGCTGAATTGGAGCGCGGAGACGTTCTCGTGATCGCCGGCAAGGGGCACGAACGCGGACAGATCGTCGGTGATCGGGTCCTCCCCTTCGACGACGCAGACGTGGTCCGCGACGCCATCGCCAAGGTGGGACGATGATTCGCGAGGCCCGATCGCCGAAGACCAAGGCGCTTTGGACCGCGACCGACGCGGCGGGCGCGGCCGGCGGGCATTTCACGCGCCCGTTTTCGGCCTCGGGCGTCTCCATCGACAGCCGCACGATTGCACCGGGCGATCTCTTCGTCGCGCTCAGGGGCCCGAACTTCGACGGTCACGAATTCGTCGCCGATTCGTTCGGCCGCGGAGCCGCCGCGGCGGTCGTTCACGCGGCCCCCAAAGGGATCGCCGTCGACGCGCCGTTGGTCGTGGTCCGCGACACCATGGACGCTCTCAACGGACTCGGCGCCTGGGCGCGCACGTCGAGCGCGGCAAGGGTCGTCGCCGTGACCGGAAGCGTGGGCAAGACCGGAACCAAAGAGGCGCTGAAGCTCGTGCTCGCGCGCCAGGGCACGACGTCGGCCAGCGCCGGAAGCCTGAACAACCACTGGGGCGTGCCGCTGAGCTTGGCCCGCATGTCGCCGGCGAGCGCGTTTTGCGTATTCGAGCTCGGCATGAACCGTGCCGGCGAGATCGCGCCGCTCTCGCGAATGGTGCGCCCGCACGTCGCGGTCGTGACCAACGTGACGGCCGTTCACAGCGCGTTCTTCGCCTCGCTGTCGGCTATCGCGGACGCCAAGGCCGAGATCTTCGACGGGCTCGCGGCCGGTGGGATCGCGGTGCTCAACCGCGACGATCCGCATTTCGCCCGCCTCGAGGCCGCGGCGCGCGCCGGCGGCGCCTCGCGCGTCCTCGGTTTCGGCGCCTCCGCGAAGGCCGACGTGCGTCTCGTGGATGCGACGCCCGAGGCGGAAGCGTCCGCCGTCACCGCCGAGGTCTGCGGCAAGCGCCTCGACTACCGCATCGGTGCGCCGGGACGCCATTGGGTGATGAACAGCCTGGCCGTGCTTGGCGCCGTTCACGCGGCCGGCGCCGACGTCGGCGCGGCGGCCCGTGCGCTCGCCGGCGTGACGCCGCTTCCCGGACGCGGGCAACGGTCCCGCGGGTCTGCGCCGGGCGGAGCATTTCTCGTGATCGACGAGAGCTACAACGCGAGCCCGGCCGCCGTTGAGGCGGCGCTTGCGGTTCTCGGGGCCGCGCCCACGGGACCCGGCGGGCGGCGCACTGCGGTCCTGGGCGACATGTTGGAGCTTGGAGACGAGGCCGTCGCCCTTCACGAGGCGCTGGCGAAACCGCTCGCGTGCGCCGCCGTGGACTTGGTGTTCACCGCCGGCACCGCCATGGAGCGCCTCTTCGGCGCGTTGCCGGCCGCGATGCGCGGTGCCAGCGCCGCCGACGCCGCCGGGATCACGGAATCCGTCGTCGCCGTCGCCGGGCCCGGCGACGTGATCATGGTCAAGGGTTCGGCGGCCATGGGGATGGCCGGCGTGGTGCGCTCCCTGCTGGCGGCCGACGACGCCCCGGCGGCCACGAGGCGGCGCGCGGCCAAGGGACGCTGAGGGTACGCTCATGCTGTTCAACTTCCTCTATCCGCTCGCCGATCAGTTCTCGCTGTTCAACGTCTTTCGCTATCTCACCTTCCGTACCGGCGGGGCGGTGATCACTGCGCTCGTCGTCAGCTTCGTGTTCGGACCGCTGCTTATCTCGGCGCTAAAGCGGCGTCAAAACGGCGGCCAGCCGATTCGCACGGACGGGCCTGAGGAACACCTGATCACCAAGCAAGGAACGCCGACCATGGGTGGGTTGCTGATCCTGCTCGCGCTCGGCGTTTCCACGCTTCTTTGGGCGGACCTCGGCAACCTGTACATTTGGGCGGCGCTGATCGTGACCGCCGGTTTCGGTCTGATCGGGTTCTGCGACGATTGTTTCAAGGTGTCCCGCCGCGACAGCAGGGGGCTGCCGGGCACGCTGAAGCTCGTCGGGCAGGGAGTGGTCGCGGTGGCGGCGAGCTATTGGATCATGCGCACCCTGCCCGCGCCCCTGAACCAAACCCTCGCGGTGCCGTTCTTCAAGAACATGCTGATCCCGCTCGGCTGGTCGTTCCTAGTCCTGGGCACGTTCGTGATCGTGGGTGCGTCGAACGCGGTCAACCTGACCGACGGGCTCGACGGCCTTGCGATCGGACCCGTGATGATCGCCGCTGGCGTCTTCGCCCTGATCTCCTATTTGGTCGGCAACGCCGTTTTCGCCAACTACCTGCAGCTTCACTACGTGCCGGGCAGTGGCGAGCTCGCCATCTTCTGCGGCGCGCTTGTGGGCGGCGGCATGGGTTTTCTGTGGTTCAACGCGCCGCCGGCCAAGATCTTCATGGGGGATACGGGATCGCTGGCGCTCGGCGGCGCCATCGGGACCGTCAGCGTCATCACCAAGCACGAGCTCGTCCTCGCCATCGTCGGCGGGCTGTTCGTGCTCGAGACGATTTCGGTCGTGGTCCAGGTGGTCTCGTTCAAGCTCACGGGGCGCCGCATCTTCCGCATGGCGCCGCTGCACCACCACTTCGAGAAGATGGGGTGGGCCGAGCCGACCATCGTCATCCGATTCTGGATCATCGCCTCGATCCTGGCCCTGGTGGGCCTTTCGACGCTCAAGCTTCGGTAGATCCGTATGATCGAATCCCTGCCCTACGATGGCGATGCGGTCGCGGTGCTCGGCCTCGGGCGCTCGGGTACCGTTGCGGCGGAGGCGCTCGGGCGGAGCGGCGCCCGCGTCTGGGCCTGGGACGACGACGGAAACGCGCGCGCGCGCGCGGGCCAGGTTGGAATTCCGCTGGTCGATCTGGGCGGATGCGACTGGCGCCTGCCGCGGGTGCTGGTGCTCTCTCCAGGCGTGCCCCACGATCACCCGCATCCGCATCCGATCGTCGAGCTTGCCCGCGCGGCGGCCTGCGAGATCGTCTGCGACGTCGAGCTTCTGGGGCGCGCCCAGGCGCAAGCGTCCTTCGTCGGCGTTACCGGCACGAACGGCAAGTCGACGACGACGGCCTTGATCGCGCACATCCTTTCGGCGGCCGGACACGTGCTCGCCGTCGGCGGCAACCTCGGCACGCCGGCGTTGGAGCTTTCCGCGCTCGAGCGCGGCGCGTTCTACGTCCTGGAGCTCTCCTCATTCCAGCTCGAGCTGATATCGACGATCGCGTTCGACGTTGCCGTGCTTCTCAACCTCAGCGCCGACCACCTCGAGCGTCATGGGGGGATGGACGGCTATGCGGCGGCGAAACGGCGAATCTTCGCGCGCCAGGGCGACGGCGCGGTCGCCGTGGTCGGCGTCGACGACGCGCACGCGCGATCGATCTACGAGGAGCTGCGGGCGGGGTCGCCGGCCCGAGTGATCCCGGTATCGGCGGAAGGCGAGACCGCGAACGGCGTCTTCGCGTCTGATGGCGTTCTCTTTGACGCCACCGAGGGCGAGGCACGCGCCGTCCTCGACCTGGCCCGGGCCCCGGCGCTCCCCGGTCGCCATAACGGGCAGAACGCAGCCGCCGCGTGGGCGGCGGCGCTGGCGATCGGCGTCGAAGCGGGCGTCATCGCCGCGGCCATCGAATCCTTCCCGGGCCTGCCCCACCGTCAGGAGCAAGTGGCGGTGATCGACGGCGTCACTTTCGTCAACGACAGCAAGGCCACCAACGCCGACGCCGCGGCCAAGGCGCTCGCGTCCTACGCGACCGTCTATTGGATCGCCGGCGGCCGACCGAAGGAGGGCGGGCTCGGTGCCGCATTGGCGTGCCTCGCCGCCGTCCGTCACGCCTTTCTCATCGGCGAGGCGGCGCGCGACTTCGCCGAAGCGTTGTCGGGAAGGGTCGGGGTGACGCCGTCGGGCGATCTCGAGACGGCGGTCGGACAGGCGTACCGCATGGCCGTCGCAGATGGCGTTTCCGGCGCCGTCGTCCTGCTCGCGCCCGCGTGCGCGTCCTTCGATCAGTTCGCGGACTTCGAGAATCGCGGCGAAGCGTTCCGGCGCGCCGTTTCCGCGCTCGAGCGTGGCATGGGCGCAAAATCGCCGACCCAGCCGGCGGAGCGCGCCTCATGAGCACGTTCGCGCGGACCGACCGAAGCCTGCTCGGGCGCTGGTGGTGGACCGTGGACCGGTGGACCCTGGCGGCGCTTCTCGCCATCGCCGCCGCGGGGCTGGTACTGACTCTCGCCGCGTCTCCGCCGGTCGCCGAGCGCCGGGGCGCGGACACGTTTTATTTCGCGCGTCGACAGGCTCTTTTCCTGGCGGCCGCGCTGGTGACGATCTTCGCGGCATCGAATCTTGGGCCACGCGGGGTCTTCAGGCTGGGGCTCGCGATCTTTGCCGTCGCCCTGGTCGCGGCCGCGGCGACGCCATTCCTGGGCGTCCCGCTTAAAGGTGCGACCCGATGGATCTCGCTCGCGGGCCTGTCGGTGCAGCCCTCGGAATTCGTAAAGGTGGGCATGCCCGTCGTGACGGCGTGGCTGTTCGCCCGCCAGCGCCTCGAGGAGCGGTTTCCCGCTCACGCGGTCGCGGCGGCGTTGATGGCCGTGATCTGCGCGCTTTTCCTGCTTCAACCCGACGTCGGCACGACAGTGGTGGCGGTCGCGGTGTGGGGATCGCAGCTCTTCGTGGCGGGCGTGTCGTTCGGGCTGATCGCGCTGGTGGCGATGGCGATTCTTTTCGGCGGCGTCGGCGCCTATTTCGCGTTTCACCACGTTCAGGGCCGGATCGACCGGTTCCTCGATCCGGACGCCGGCACGGGTTATCAGGTCGGCCGATCCCTCGAAGCGTTCCGGGGCGGCGGACTGTTCGGGCGCGGACCCGGAGAGGGCCAAGTCAAGGACGTGCTTCCCGATGCCCACGCAGACTTCATCTTCGCCGTCGCCGGCGAAGAGTTCGGGCTGGTCGCCTGCCTCGTCCTCGTCGCGCTTTTCGCCTTTGTCGTCTTGCGCGGCCTGACCCGGGTGCTTGCCGAGAACGACCCCTTCGCGCTTTTCGCCGTGACCGGACTGCTCGCGCTGTTCGGATTGCAGGCCGCGGTCAACATGGCCTCGACCCTTTACTTGATTCCGCCCAAGGGCACGACCCTGCCGTTCATATCCTACGGCGGGTCGTCGGCGCTGGCGCTGGCGCTCGCCATGGGAATGGTGCTTGCGCTGACGCGCGAGCGACCGGGACGGGAGCACGCGCGGTGACGCGCGCGGTCTCATCGCTGGTGGTGCTCGCCGGCGGCGGCACCGGGGGACACGTCTTTCCGGCCCAAGCCCTGGCCGGCGAGCTCGTGGGCCGGGGCTTGCGTCTCGCGCTTGTCACCGACCGTCGCGGAGAGGGAATCGGAGGCGCAATCCCGGGTCTCGCGGTCCATCGCGTCCGCGCCGGCCCGCTTGCCGGCACCCATGGCGCGAGACGCCTTTTGGGCGGCGCCAATCTAGCCCTCGGGACCCTCCAGGCGCGCCGCCTGCTCGCCCGCCTGCGACCCCAGGCCGTGGTCGGCTTCGGCGGCTACGCTTCGGTTCCGACCATGTTGGCGGCGAGTTTCGCGGGCATCCCGACGGCCATCCACGAGCAGAACGCGCTGCTCGGCCGCGCCAACCGTATCCTGGCGGCGCGGGTCGATCGCATCGCCACGTCGTACCAGGAATCCGAGGGCCTTCCCGCGGCCGCCGAAACCAAGGTCCGTTGGACGGGAATGCCGGTCCGCGCCGCGGTCGTGAGCGCGCGCGCCACGCCCTATCCGAGGATCGATGCGGGCGTTCCCACCCGCCTTCTCATCCTCGGTGGTAGCCAAGGCGCGACGGTGTTCGCCGACGTCGTACCAAGGGCCGTCGGGTTGATGCCCGAGCGCCTGCGCGGCCGCCTCCGGCTCGCCCAGCAGTGCCGTCCCGAGGACGTGGACCGCACCCACGCCGCATACGCCGAAATCGGCGTCGTCGCCGAGCTCTCCGCCTTCTTCGACGACGCGGTCGAACGCCTGGCGGGCGCCCATCTCTTGGTCGCGCGGGCGGGCGCATCGAGTGTGGCCGAAGCGACCGCGATCGGCCGGCCCGCGATCCTGGTGCCCTATCCGCACGCCGTCGACGACCACCAGTCGGCGAACGCCCATGCCCTGGACGAGGTCGGCGCCGCGTGGCTCATGCCCGAGGGCGCCTTCACGCCCGACGCCCTGGCGGCGCGGCTCGAGTCCCTGTTCGGTCTTCCGGAGACCCTCGAGAAGGCGGCGGCGTGCGCGTACGCCGCCGGCCGGCCCGACGCCGCCGCGAGGCTTGCCGATCTGGTGTGCGAGCTTCTTCCCAACGGTGAGTCGGGCGCCGTGGCCGGGGCGGCGCGCAGGGAGGCTGCATGAGAGCGCTTCCCCTTTCCATCGGCACGATCCACTTCGTCGGGATCGGCGGCATCGGCATGAGCGGCATCGCCGAGATTCTGCACAACCTCGGCTATTCGGTGCGGGGCAGCGACCTCTCCGCCAACGCCAGTGTCGAGCGGCTGCGCGCGCTGGGCGTTCCCGTCGCCATCGGACACGCGCCCACGAATCTTGGCGAGGCGCAAGTGGTGGTGGTCTCGTCGGCGGTGAAGCCCGACAACGTCGAGGTCGTGGCGGCGCGCGAGCGGCTTCTTCCCATCGTGCGGCGCGCCGAGATGCTGGGCGAGTTGATGCGGCTCAAGTGGTCGGTCGCGGTGGGCGGCACCCACGGAAAGACGACGACCACCTCGTTGATCGCGCAGCTTTTCGACGCGGCGGGCCTGGATCCGACCGTCATCAATGGCGGCATCATCAACGCCTGGGGCACCAACGCGCGGCTCGGCGGCGGCGACTGGCTGGTGGCCGAGGCCGACGAATCCGACGGAAGCTTCCTCAAGTTGCCGGCCACCATCGCGGTGGTGACCAACATCGATCCCGAGCATCTAGACCACTACGGAAGCTTCGACGCGCTCCGCGCGGCCTTCGACCGGTTCGTCGAAAACATCCCGTTCTACGGCTTCGCGGCCCTGTGCGTCGACCACGCGGAAGTGCAGGCGATGATCCCGCGCGTCTCGGACCGCAGAATCCTGACATACGGGTTCAGCCCACAAGCCGAAGTCCGGGCCGTCAATCTCGCAACCGATGCCGATGGCGTCCGTTTCGACGTCGTGATCGCCGAGCGCAAACTTGGCCGCGACCGACGGCTCGCCGGACTTCGCCTGCCGATGTTCGGCGCCCACAACGCCCAGAACGCGCTCGCCGCGGTCGCGATCGCGAGCGAAATGGGAATCGACGACGCCACCGTGCGCGCGGCGCTCGCGGGCTTCGCTGGCGTCAAGCGCCGTTTCACGAAGACCGGCGAAGTCGGGGGCGTCACCGTGGTCGATGATTACGGGCACCACCCGGTCGAGATCGCAGCGGTCCTGAAGGCGGCGCGCTCGGTGGCGGCGGGCAAGGTGATCGCCGTCGTCCAGCCGCATCGCTTCACGCGCTTGCGCGATCTGTTCGACGACTTCTGCACGTGTTTCAACGACGCCGACACGGTCGTGGTGGCCGATGTCTACGCCGCCGGAGAGGAGCCGATACAAGGAGCCGACCGGGACGCGCTGGTCGAGGGCTTGCGGGCGCGGGGCCACCGCATGGTGATCGCGCTCGCCTCGGCCGACGCCTTGGCCGAGGTTCTTTCGCCGCACCTCGCATCGGGCGATTACGTGGTCTGCCTGGGGGCGGGCAACATTACGGCCTGGGCGCAGGCTTTGCCCGCCGAGCTTGCGCGACGCGGGCTCGGCTCGGGGCCGATCCGTTTCCCGAAGCGCCGGGAAGAGGCGGGACCATGAGCGCGCCGGCGAAGCGCCGCGCGCGCCTGGTGGACCGGCTGCCCGCGGTCCGCGGGCGGCTGAGGGAGAGCGTGCCGCTGTCGAAGCTGACGTGGATGCGGGTCGGCGGACCGGCCGAGATCCTGTTCCGCCCGGAGGACGAGGGCGATCTCGCCGCGTTTCTGGCCGGAACGCCCGCAGACGTCGCCGTCACCGTCATCGGCGCCGGGTCGAACCTCTTGGTGCGCGACGGCGGCGTTCGCGGAGTCGTCGTCCGCCTGGGCCGCGGGCTCGCCGGACTCGGCGTCGACGGGACCGAGATTACCGCCGGCGCCGGCGCCACGTGTCTTCAGATCGCGACCGCCGCGCGCGACCACGCCATCGCCGGGCTCGAGTTCTTGAGCGGCATTCCGGGCGTGCTCGGGGGCGCGCTGCGCATGAACGCCGGAGCCTACGGCGTGGAAATCAAGGACGTGGCGGTTTCCGCCGAAGCGCTGGACCGTTCCGGCGCGCGCCAGCGGATCGACGCCGGCGACATGGGTTTCGCCTATCGTGGCTGCGCCGTGCCGGCGGACTGGATCTTCACGTCCGCGCGCCTGAGCGGGCGGCCCGGCGACAAGCCGGTGATCTCGCGCCGCATCATGGAGATCCAAGTCGCCCGCAACGCGACCCAGCCGATCCGCACGCCGACGGGCGGCAGCACCTTCGTCAATCCGCCCGGCTCGGAGGCCTGGAGACTGATCGAGCGCGCCGGGTGCCGGGGCCTCAGGCGGGGCGCCGCCGCGGTCTCGGAGAAGCATTGCAACTTCTTGATCAACACCGGCGAGGCCACCGCCGCCGAGCTCGAGGGGTTGGGCGAAGAAGTGCGCCGTCGCGTCCTCGAGGCGACCGGGGTGCGGCTGGAATGGGAAATTCAGCGCCTCGGGGATCCGGCGTCGGAACTCGCGGAACGCGCCGCGGCCGGGGGGGTGGGTGCATGACCCGCCACGTCGCGGTCCTCATGGGTGGCTGGTCGGCCGAACGCGAAGTCTCGTTGGTCAGTGGCGCGGCCGTGTCGCGTTCCCTCGAGTCCTCGGGCTTTCGCGTGAGCGCCATCGACGTCGGTCCCGACGTCGGCACCCTGCTGAGCCGCCTGTACCCGCGCCCCGACGTCATCTTCAACGCGCTTCACGGGCGCTTCGGCGAGGACGGATGCATCCAGGGCATCCTCAACGTGCTGGGGACTCCGTACACCCATTCCGGAATGCTGGCCTCGGCAGTGGCCATGGACAAGCCGTTGGCCAAGACCATCTTCGCCGCCGCCGGCGTTCCGGTCGCCGAGCACGTGGTGGTCAGCCGCGAGGAGGCGATGGCCTCGGACGTCATGGAGCGGCCCTACGTCGTCAAGCCCACCAATCAGGGATCGAGCGTCGGCGTCCACATCGTCAGGGTCGGTGATAACCGCAGCCCGCTCACGGGCGACGAGCGGGCGCTGGGATGCCACGTGATGGTGGAGCGCTACATCCACGGCAAGGAACTGACGGTCACCGTCATGGGCGACCGAGCGCTCGCCGTCACCGAAATCACCTCGGACCGCGAATTCTATGACTACGAGGCGAAGTACGCCAAAGGCGGCTCGGCGCATCTGGTGCCCGCGCCGCTGGAGGCGGAGATTTACGACGAGGCCCTGCGACTGGCGCTTGGCGCCCACGGCGCCCTGGGATGCCGGGGCGTCTCGCGCGCCGACATGCGCTACGACGGCGAGACCCTCTACATGCTCGAGATCAACACCCAGCCGGGGATGACGCCCACGTCGCTGGTCCCGGAACAGGCGGCCCACGTCGATATCTCCTTCGACGAGCTCGTGACGTGGATGGTGGAGAACGCGGAGTGCGACCGATGAATGATTCCGAAAGCGACGCCCACGTCAAACGCGGCCAGAAAAGGCGCCGGGCTTCGCCGCTTTGGCGTTCGACCCGCATGCGGGTCGTCGTCGGCTTGCTGGTTCTCGCGCCGTTCGTGGCCGGCGCCTGGTGGTGGTTGAGCGGGCGGGCGGCGACGGCGACCGGCGAAGCCGCGGATCGCGCGATCACCGGCGCGGCCGCCTTGGGATTCGCGGTCGAAGAGATCCTCTTGGCCGGCCGTGAGAAGAGTGCGCGCGCGAGCGTGATGAAGGCCATCGGGTTGCGCCGCGGCCATCCGTTGTTCGGATTCGATCCCGAATCGGTTCGCCGGCGTCTCGAGCGCCTTCCCTGGGTGCGTTCGGCGACCGTGCGCAGGATGCTTCCCGGAAGCGTGGTCGTCGAGCTGATCGAGCGGCAACCGCTTGCGATCTGGCAGCACAAGGGAGCGTTCTCCCTCGTCGACGCCGAGGGCGCGGTCATCGAACGCGCCTCCCTCGAAGGCTTCGGCGGGCTGTTGACGGTTGTCGGAAAGGACGCGCCCGGCCACGCCGCCGAACTGATCGACGTTCTGGCCGGCGAGCCCGAGGTGATGATGCGGACGAAGGCCGCGGTTTGGGTCGCCGAGAGGCGGTGGAACCTGCATTTGGAAAACGGCGTCGTCGTCCAGCTTCCCGAGGTCGATCCGGCCTCGGCCGTCGCCCGGCTCGCCGCCTACGAGCGGGACCACGGGGTTCTGGAGCAGGGCGTCGCCGTGCTCGATCTCCGCCTGCCCGACCGTCTGATCGTGCGCACCGAACGCCAGGCGCCGCCGAGCCCGGTGCGCCCCGGACAGCGGACCTGAGGGAAGCGGGGCGAGCATGGATCCCGGATCGGTGAGGACCGCGACATGAGCATCGGGACGACCCCGAAAAGGGCGCGCGGCGCCATCGCGGCGCTCGACGTGGGCAGCGCGAAAATTTGCTGTTTCATCGCCCGCCCCGAGGACGGCGCGCGCCTGAGGATCGTCGGCATCGGTCACCACGCCGCGCGCGGGGTGCGCTCGGGCACCATCGTCGACATGGACGCTGCCGAGACCGCCATCCGGGCCACGGTCGAGGCCGCCGAGCAAATGGCGGGCGAAAACATCCGCCACGTCGTCGTCAACGTCTCGGGCGGGAAACCGGAATCGCGACTGATCGCCTACGAGGTCTCGATCGCCGGCCACGAGATCGGCGAAGCCGACATCCGCCGCATCGTCGATCCCGACCGGACACGCGCGGACGTGGCGGACGAGCGCCAAGTCGTTCACGCACTGCCCGTGGGCTACACCATCGACGGCAGCAAAGGGGTCCGCGATCCGCGCGGGATGTATGGCGAGCGGCTCGGCGTGAATTTGCACATCGTCAGCGCCGCTGCGGGCGCGATCCGCAACCTCGAGACCTGCATCGCGCGCTGCCATCTCGCGATCGCTGAGCGCGTCGTCTCGCCCTACGCTTCGGCGCTTGCCTGCCTGGTCGACGACGAAAAGCAGCTCGGCGTCACGCTGATCGACATGGGCGGCGGCATCACGTCCGTCGCCGTCTTCTTCGACGGCGAGTTGGTCCACACCGACTCGATCCCGATCGGCGGCGTCAACGTCACCAAGGACGTCGCGCGCGGGCTCTCGACGCCGCTCGATCATGCCGAGCGCGTCAAGACCCTTCACGGCAG
>JAKZXM010000010.1:0-2582 GCA_047514975.1 Rhodospirillales bacterium | reverse complement strand
GAGGCCGACACCGTGCTCCGTGGCGATCGCCATGGCCTCAGTCATGGCGCGGGTGCCGACCACGAATCCCATGCCGCCGCCGCCGTCGACCGAGGCGGCGGCCATGGCGAGCCGTTCGATGCGGATGTCGGGGCGGGGTTCGACGAGCTTGCGCCGCAGGCGCTCCGCATAAACCGGGATGCGCGAGACCCCGTGCGAATCGACGCCGCGCAGGTTGGCCTGCACGAGGCAGTCGGCGACCAGCATCGCGTCGTCCGCCGACAGGCCGTGGGCCAGGAAAATGTCGGTCGCGAATCCGCGAAGATCACCGGCCGAGAAATAGGCGGGCGCGTCGGTCATGGAACTCGCGATTCCCTATGATCGGTGGATATGGTTCACGAGGCGGCCGCCTCGATGGGGCGCGGGTTACGTCTTGGGCGCGTTGCGCGAAATCCGATCGCGGGCCGCGGCCGGGCGCGGCTCCGTCCTCGTTCAGTGACCGCTTCCGGCGTCGCCGGCACAGTCGACGCAGAACGGCGTGGCGGGGTCGAACTCAAGCCGTTTGGCGGGAATCTCGACGTCGCAGCTCAGGCAATAGCCGAACTCGCCATTCTCGAACCTCTTGAGCGCCGCTTCGATCCGGTTCGTCTCGACGCCCCGGCGGCGATCCGTCTCGATCGCCATGGCCTGGGCCTGGAGCGCGTCCATCCGCGACAAGCGGCCGAGCCGGGTCTGGTCCAACTCGACCGGGCGACGGGATTCCTCGTCCGCTTCGCCCGCGCGAATCAACTCGTCGCGTTCCTCGACGAGGCGCGCTTTCAGGGCGTCGAAATCGATATCCTTGCGAACGCGTCGGGACATAACCAGCTCCGGCGCACACGTCGCCGCGCCTTGCGATCGATCTAGTGTAGGCCCAAATCTTCGGCCCGTCACCCCTCGACGGGTTGCGTGTGGCTAGCACATGATGTGCCGGGCCGAGCCGGCGCCCGCGCGCCGTCAGTTCGAGGGGCGTGATGGTTCGGAGATGGATTCGAGCATGCGGACGCGGCCTTCCATCTCCTCGAAGTTCTCGGTCGCGCGGGCGATCTTGTCCGAAAGCAGGCGCATGACGCCGAGAGCCGTTTCCGGGTTTTCGGTGACAAGCTCCAGGAACATCGGCGCGTCGATCTTGAGGACGCCGAGCCGGCCGTTCGCCTTCACCGTGGCCGACCGCGGCGCACGCCGGAAGATCGCCATCTCGCCGAAGAGGTCGTGCTTGCCCAGTCGGCTGATCACGATCTCTCGCCCCTCGGCGAGGACCGTGATCTCGGCTTCGCCCTGGTCGATTAGGAAGACGCTGTCGGCGGCGGCGCCCACTTGAAAGAGCGTCTCGCCGTTCTCGAACGTTAGGTGCTCGCTCGCGAAGGCGAGAAGTTTCAGCTTGGCAGGATCCAGCTTCGCGAACAATGGGATGCCGCGCAGCACCTGTACGGCTTCACCGTAATCCAAGGTCGCTCTCCATCATCGGATCGATCCTTGTCAGTCGCCCGCGATCATCGCGTGCAGCCTGTTTCCCGGCTTGCTCAAATCCTCGTATTTCCCCTGCTCGGCGATCTTCCCCGCGTCCATGACCATGGTGCGGTCGAATCGCTCGGCCTGCTCGACCCGGCTCAGCACCCACACGAGTCCGCGACCCTCGAATTCCTTGAACAGGTTCGCCATGATCGCCGATTGACTCGAAGGGTCAAAGGCGCTGGTGGCGTCGTCGACGATCAAGAGATCGGGTCGCTTCAACACGCACCTCGCGATCGCGATCTTCTGGCGTTGGGTCACGCTTAGCCGGCTGCCCGCGATGCCAACGTGGGACTCGAGCCCGAGGTCGAGAATCACCCGCAACAGATCGAGCGATTCGATGACCTCGCGGATCAGGACTCCCACTTCCTGGCGGGCCTGCTGGCGACCGTAAACCAGCCTGCCGAATAGGATGTTGTCCTGAACCGAGGCCGCGACATTATATTCCCCCTCGTCCAAAAAAGCCACGGACCCGCGCGTGCCTTCGGGCAGGGTTTCGGCGAACATTTTTCGCGCGCCGAGGATCTGGTGTTGCAATTCCTCGTCGATAAGGCCGAGCCGATGCCGTCCGGGGATCAGCTTGAACGGCAGCGATATCAGCATGCTTCGGTCGTCTTGATCGAGGGTTTCGACGCCCGCGGTCTCGGCCCTTCGCGCGAGCTGCTGGAAGTCGGGCAGTTCGTCGGCGCTGATGAAACTGAACCGCTCGAAGTACTCGTGGTCGGCGGGAAGGTCTTGGAACAGCTCGACCATGACCCCCGCCAGCCTAAGGCCGGTATCGACGAATCGCTCGGTCAGTCCCGCCCTTTCCAACACCGACAGCACGTGGGCGTTCTCGCCGAGGTGGTCGAGGTCGAACTCGGTTCCGATCGGGTAGCCGAACAACAGGTTCTCGGCGACCGTCATGTTGGTGATATAGGCATCTTTGTTGAAGGATTCGACGAGGCCTTCGAACGCCGCATCCTCGAGACGCTCGCGCAACACCCCGCGGGCTTCCAGGATTCGGCTGGCGAGCTCGGGGTGGTGTGCGACGTCGATGGTGCCTTGTAAGC
>JAKZXM010000009.1:0-5706 GCA_047514975.1 Rhodospirillales bacterium | reverse complement strand
CACTCGGAATACCGATTGCAACGATTCCAGTCGCATAAATCACAGAACAGACAAGCCAAATTCGAAACAGGCCACGCTTGATTTTCACTTTTCCGCACCTCTACAGCCCAAAACCACGATTGATACCCCTAATCCTTTTCGGCTGAAAGAATCCGAGGATGTTTCTGGCTGAAGTGCTGAGCACAAATACTGCCGCTCGTCAGGCGATCTGGCAACCTTGGCCTCGCCAAAGAAAGCGGCGGCCTTTTCGGACCGCCGCCTTTCGAAAAGCGTTTCCGTGCGAAGCCGTCAGGACGCGGCCTGGTGCGCCGCGGCGGTCGCCTTCTTGCCTTTCTTTCGCGCCTTTTGCTTGCGCTGGTAGGCGCGCCACGTCATTGCCCACTGCTCGGGATCGTCCAGCGCCTCGGCGTTGATCTTGTGGATCGCCTGGTTGTGGGGCGCGGTCTTCACGAGCTCGGGGTTCTCGTAAGCCTCGTCGACCACCTGTTCCAGCGCGTCGCACCAGTAGTCGATGTCCTCCTTCGACCACAGCTCGCCCGCCTCGGGCGTCAACGGTTCCGGGATCAGAAGCGGCTCGTGGCTCAGCCACGGCGCGTCGATCCCGAAGTCGGTCATCCGCGCCTGGACGTCCAGGCAACCGACGCCGGTGTCCTCGCGCAGCTTCTCGAGGCTGTAGCGGGTCATCTCCATCCGCCTCTGGGTCAAGTGCGGATGCGACTTGGTGATGCCGCGGATCTTCAAGATGCGCTTTTCCATGTAGTTGTTGGCGAGCACCGAGAGGCTCGAGCCTTCGTCGATGCCCTCGGCGCCCATGCAGCGCGACCACGAATACGCCTTCACCACCTGGGGCACGTTGCCCCAGAACTCGCGCACCTTGCCGACGCTTTCGGGGCGGTCGAAGTCCAGGTGGTACTTCTCGCCGTCGAAGGTGACCACCGGGGTGGGCAGGAACTTCGCGAGCTCATCGGAGCACCCATACGCCCCGACGGCCGGTCCGCCGCCGCCCTTGGGCGCGCCGAAGGTCTTGTGCAGCATGTACATGCACGCATCGAACCCGAGCTCGCGCGCGCGGATCTTGCCCATGACCCCGTTGAAGTTGGCGTGGTCGTAAAAGCAGAGCCCGCCCGCATCGTGGACGATCTTGATCCACGCCTTGATCTCGGGGTTGTAGATCCCCATGTCGTCGGGGTTGACCACCATCAGCGCCGCCGTCCGGTCCGACACCGCCGCCTTCAAGGCGTCGAGCGACGGGTAGCCCTTCTCGTCCAGCATCAGGTTGATCACCTTGAACCCCGCGGTCGCCGCGGTCGCCGGATTGCACGGATGGGTCTGGATCGTGGTGATGATCTCGTCGCGCGTCTCCAGCTCGCCCTTGGACGCGTGATAGGCGCGCGTGACGCAGGCATGGGTGTAGGACGCGTCGGCGCCGCCGCCGGCCTGGAAGACGAACTGGTCCATGCCCGAGACCTCGCGCAGGATTCCGTCCATGCCGTAGATGATCTCGAGCACGCCTTGCAAGGTGTCCTCGTCCTGGCGCGGATGGACCTCGGCGATCTGCGGCGCAGACGTAATGATCTCGTTGACCCGCGGGTTGTACTTCATGGTGCAGGTCCCGAAGAGGCTGATCCCGATCATCCCCATGGTTTCCTGCGACAGGTGCAGGTAGTGGCGGAGCACGTCGGGCTCGCTCATCTCCGGCAGCGCCGGGGGCTCCTTGCGCCGCATCTCGGCGGGGATAAGGCCGTCGGCGTCGCCGACCGCGGCGCTGACCTCGGGCTCGGCGTCGGAGAAGATGGTGCCGCGCCGGCCGGCCCGGCTCATCTCCATGAGAACCGGCTCGCCCCAGCGGGCGGCGTGGAAGTCGCGCAATTTGGTGTTGCTGGTCATTGGCTCAGAACCTCCCGAAGTGCGCCGGCGAGCCGATCGACGTCGCCTTTGCTGTGGATTTCCGTAACACAGTAGAGCGCGCTGTTCCCGAGCTCGGGAAACTCGCCCGACAGATCGTGCCCGCCGAAGATGCCGCGTGCTTTAAGCCCGGCGTTGACGTCCGCCACCGTTTTGCCGGCGCGATCGAAGTTGACCACGAACTCCTTGAAGAACGGCGCGCCCAAGCGTATCTGGACGCCGTCGATCTCGGCGAGCCTGCGGGCGGCGTAGTTGGCCCGCTTGATGATCAGCTCGCCGATCTCGCGGAACCCCTGGGGGCCCAGCAGCGCCATGTAGACGGCGCCGGCGATGCCCCAGAGATAGACCGATGTGCCGGTCCAGTCCTTGCCCTTGTCGCGCAGCCCGTAGGACGATTGGTGCGCGCTGCTCAACCCGAATCCATACTCGCCGTCGGCGGCGGTATCGGTGATGCTGATCATCAGCGTCGGGTACTCGGAGACGTATTTCACCTCGTCGCGCGAGGCGACGAAGCCGCAGGTGCCGCCGCCGCAGTTCATGTGGACGCCGAAGGGCTGGGTGGTCCCGACGACCATGTCGGCGCCGTAATCGGCGGGCGCCGCCAAGACGCCGAGCGAGATGGCGTCCACGCCGACCACGGTCTCGGCGCCGTTGGCGCGCGCGATCTCGGCGATCTTCGCGCCCTGGCTCTCGATGAAGCCGAGATAGGACGGGTTCTCGAAGTAGACGGCCGCCGTCTTCGCCGAGATCTTGCTCTCGAGATCGCTCAAGTCCATGAGCCCCGTCTTGGCGTCGTAATCGACCAGCATCACCGCGATGTGGCTCTCCATCTCGGGCGGCTCGCAGAAATTCCGGACCACCGAAAGCCGCTCGGGGCCGGTGGTCGCGGGGACCAGGACCTCGTGGCGCCCGGTGACGCGCGAAGCCATGCGAAGCGCGTGACCGGCCGCGACCCCCCAGCTGTAGACCGGCAGTCCGACCACCTCCATCTTGATGAGCTCGCCAAGCTGGCTCGTGTACTCGAACCAGGCCTGGTTGCGGCCGTGGTCGGACTGGGGCGCGCCCCACACCGGGGTCAGAAACTCGCTGCGATGGGCGATCTCGTCGACGACCGCGGGCACGTAGTGCTGCCAGCAGCCGCCGCCAAGGAAGCTCAAGGTGTCATCGCAATTCCGGTTGCGCGAAAGGGTCTCCATCATGTGCCGCTTCAACTCGGCCTCGCTCAAAAGCTGGGGCGGCAGATCGAGGGGGCGCTTGAGCCGGTGATCGGAGGGAATCTGCTCGAACAGCTCTTCGATGTCCTTGGCGCCGATCGCCTTGAGCATCTCGTCTTGCACCGAGACCGGCGAGTTCGCCATGTAGGGATGGGCGGTCTGCGGATAGTTTTTCATGTTGCCCCCTCAACGGCACGCGTTCCCCGCCGCCGCCGGCCCCATCGGCCTCGGGCGCGCGCCGAACGCTTATCCTTATCGTCCCCGGTGTTCCTCCCCGGTCCACGGCCGGCGAGTGCGGGCGTGCACGATGCCTGAGAGTTTGCGCGATCTGGTCCAGGGCGACAAGCCGAAATTCGGGAGCCCAGAGCGGATCGCGGTTGATCGGAACTGCGATGCTGTCGCGATTAAATGCGTGAATCCTCTCGGTTTCAACAGAGTAGACCAGATTCACGCGCCCGCCGGATCGCCGTTGGCGAAACCGAGAGACCGCGATCTGGTCTATGCGCGCCCGCGCCCGCGCCTATGACGCGATCCGCAGCATGGTGCTCTCGTCGGGACCCGTCAGCACCCGAACGTAGCCCGCAAGCAGGCGGTCGATCTCGTCTTCGCCGGTGTCCACCAGCAACGGCTTTCCCTGGAGCGCGAAGATCTTGTTGATGGTCGTGACGATGACGATGTTCTCCTTGCCCACCGCACGGATGACCCGGGCGCTGATCTGCTGGTTGCCGCGCCCGAATACGTAGCCCTGGCCGCCGATGACCGTGACCACGATCTTGGCCGGCACGCCGTCGACCAGCGCGAGGAGCTGCGATTCGTTCAGATCCGCGCCGATCAGCTTGCGGTCGCGAACCGCGTCGACACCCAGCAGGGTTCCCCCGACCCCAAGGGCCGCGGTGATGTGCCGGGTGGTGGTTCCGGGGCCGATGATATAGAGGACGTCGTCCTCCATCGCTTTCGTGAACTGGTGGCCCAGCGCCTCGAGCGCGGCGTCCTCGCTCGCCGCCGCGCCGGCCTTGGCGCTCTGGATCATGGCGCGCAAGTAGGGCGCGCGGGCGTAACCGTAAAGACGCGCCGACAGGCGGTTCTCGCGGAACGCTTGCTCGTCGATGTCCATGACTTCGGCCGCGCGGACGCGGACTTGGCCGGAATCGTCGCCCAGGTATTCGGCCGCCAGGTTGCCCGCGTTCTCGGGGCTCGTGGCGAAGACCGCCGAGTGGATCTTCACGCCGGTCGGAATGCCGAGGATGGGGATGCCGTCGCCGACCACGCCGTAGACATCGCGCGCGGTTCCGTCGCCGCCCGCGAACAGCACCAGATCGACGTTGGCGCGCAGCATGTCCTTGGCGGCGTTGCGGGTATCGGCCGCCTCGGTCTCGCCCGCACCCGCCTCACCCACGACGAGGGACCCAAGCCCGCATTCGCGGCACTCGTCGGCGCCCATCTCGCCCGCGTACGTGACGATCTCGACGTCCGGCGCCGCGGCGGCGATCCTGCCGAGCGCCTTGACGGCGCGCGCCGGCGAGACCGGTTCGGCGCCCAGCGCACGCGCTTTCTCGAGGATATCGCGGCCGTCGGTCCCCTTGAGGCCGACCTTGCCGCCCATGCCGGCGATCGGGTTGACGATGAGACCCAGTTTTTTCGACGTCACGGCCGCTTGTCCCTGTTCGCCCCCGCCGCGGGCCGCGCCCGGCCCTCGCAGGGCCGCGATCCTAGCCCCGTGCGAGCACCGAGTCTCTAACCGATCCCGAGCCCCCCGGGCCTGCCGGCGACGACTCCGCCAAGCTTGCGCGCGAACTCACGCGCCCGGCGATGGAACGGCGCCGGGGGCACCCGTTGGGCGGCCTTCGCGAATGGCGAGATAGGTGCCGGCGGCAAAGATCATGGCGCCGCCGACCCACGTCCAGATCGAAGGCGCCTCGGCGAAGACCAGGTAGCCGACGATCGCGGCCCAGATGAGCCGTGCGAAGTCGAACGGGAGCAGGACCGTGAGGTCCGCGTCCTTGATCGCCTGGTTGAAGCACAAATGGACGAGGGTGGCGAACACGGCGATGGCGGCCATCCAAGCGAGCTCGGCGAGGGTCGGGGTTTGCCAGAACGGGATCGCCGCGATCAACGCGATCGGCGAGATGAACAGGGCCCCGTAGAACGTGATGCCGATGGCCGAATCGCTTCGCGAAAGAATCTTGACGAGGATCATGGCGACGCCCCAGCCGAGCGCGCCGAGAAGCGCCAGGATGGAGCCGAGCTCCACGTCGACGACGCCGGGGCGCAAAATGAGCCAGGTTCCCGCGAACCCGACGGCAAGCGCCGTGATGCGCCGGATGCGGATCACCTCGCCCAGCACGACCACCGCGGTCACGGTGGTGAACAACGGCGCCGTGAAGCTGAGCGCCGAGATTTGGGCGAGTGGGATCATGACAAGCGCCATGAAGAACGACAGTTGAGCGCAGCCGTTGATCAGGCCGCGAACCGCGTGCAGGCCGAGGCGCGGGGTCCTCAAGTGCCGCAAGCCGTGGCGCAGGACCACGGGCGCGAGCATGAGCAGGCTGAAAACGGTGCGAAAAAAGTTGATCTCGAACGGATGGAT
>JAKZXM010000008.1:0-3167 GCA_047514975.1 Rhodospirillales bacterium | reverse complement strand
AAACCATGGGACGCGCCGCGCGCGCGCTCTCGCTAGCCATTGGCCGCGCACCGAGACCAGATCGCGCTCGTAGGGAATCGCCTGCGGCGATCCGGCGGGCGCGTGAATCTCGTCTACACCATTGAGGTCGAGCGGATCGGCGCGCCTGATTGGATCCGCGATGCGGTTCCAATCAGGCGCGATCCGCTTTGGGTTGCCGCGCCGCACCTGAGCGGGCCCTTCGGGCCGTTCGCCGCGCCCGTGGCGAGAACGCCGCGGGGATGGCGCCGTCCCGGCATGGGACGAGATCGCCGTCAGAACTGACGCAAAAGCCGCTCGATGTAGTCGCGCTCGATCCGTGGCCGATCGCGCTGGCTGGCGCGACGACGCAGCTCGAGCAGGATTTCGCGCGCCCGGCGCATCTCCATCTCGTCCGGGACCTCGACGAAGCCCTCGACGGCCGAACCGTACGCGCCGTCGGGGTTGCGGCCGAACGGATCGCGACGCGGAAATCGGTTGAATTGCCCAAGCGGCATTTGCCGCGTGCCGCCGAGGCCCAGCATCGCGCCGGCGCCGCGCGTGAGCTCCTCCATGGCCGCCTCCATGCCGCTGCGCAACTGCATCAGGGCCTCGGTCTCCGCCGCCACCGCGTCCCCCGACAGGCCCAAGTTCAGCGCCCGTTCCGCCTCGCGCATGGCGCGTTCGGCGAGGCCAATGTTGTCGGGAATCGAGCCCAGCATCTCGTCGAGCTTGAGCATCAGCTCGCCGAGCGCCCGGCGTATGGCTTCCTGCTCGGTCGCCTCGCCGGCGCCGGGGTTCGATCCCAACCGACCCCGTTGCCCGGATCGTCCCTCGCCCGGCTGCGGGAGGTCCGGCGGCCCGTCCGGGCGCCCGGCCGCCTGCCGGTCCGCATCTTCGCGGGCGGACCGCCGGAAGGTCTGGTCGAGCAGCGAGTGCTGGCGGTTCGCAAGATCGCGCAGTCGGTCCATCAGCTCCTGGGTCTGGGCGAAGCCGGAGCGCATGGTGCCCTGTTGCAAGGCGGTGCGAAGATTGTCGAGCATCCGCTGCAGTTGCTCGAGCAGCCGATTGGCCGCTTCGCGGTTCCCCATGCGCGCCAATTCGCGCGCCTGTTCGATCAGGCGTCGCATGTCGTCGCGGCCCAGCATCTCGGCGTTGGGCGGGATCTCGACCCCGCTCATGCCCTCGCGCGACAGGCGCTCGGCTAGCGCCTCCATGTACTCGTCGATCATGCGCCGCAAGTCGTCCATCAGACGGTCGATCTCGGGAAACTCCGCGCCATCTTGGAGCGCCCGCATCAAGTCCTCCTGGACGCGCATCATCTCGCGCTCCGAGATGGAAAGCTCTCCGTCCTCGAGCCTGAGCGCCGTGTCCCAGAGCAACTTCTGGACCGACGCCAGCGCCTCGTCACGCTCGTCCGTCAGAAGCCGCGCCCGCGCCACGGAGAGCGCGAGGAAGACCACGGTGTCGTGGTTGAACCACAACGGCTGACCGGCGATCGATTGCAGCGCGGTGGCGACCCGGGCGCGGACCGTCGGCGAGGGAAGCGAGAGCTTCTTTCGCTGTTCGACGATGGCGCGGGCAACGGGGTGGTTGAAGACCCGTTCGGGCAGGATCAGGCTCGAATCCTCGCTGAAGCCTCTCTGGCCGATTGCGTCGACGGCCTCGAGACGGATCTGAACCGGAAGGCCGGCCCACGAATGCGCGGTCAGGTCGCGGATTTGCTGCCCCTTGGTCGATTGCCGGCTCGCGCCCACATAGGGAAGCTCGAGGCGGAACATGGCATCGGCGCCCGCGACGGAGCGGCCGTCGGAGCGGCGGACTTCGAGGGTGAGCGAGAGCAGCCCGTAGTCGTCGGCGGCCACGTAGGCAAAGCGAACGTGCGAGCGCGGCGTCGCGTGGGGCTTGGTGGTGAACGAAATCGTGGGCGCCGTGTCGCCGACCACTTCGATGGGCCAGGCCGCCAGTTCGTCATCGCGTCGCGTGATCACGATTCGCTCGCCGGTCTCGATCACCGCCTCGACGCGATAGCTCGCCGCCTTCGGATCCGGACCCTCGCCGAGCCGGGCGAAGGGTGTCGTCGTCTCGCCGACGCCGAGCTGCGGCGCGTCCTTTTCATCCGCCACAGGCGCGCCGTAGACGTGCGCGACGAGCGTGCTTCCGGTCGGAATCCGGATCGCCTCGGCGTCCGTCCGCGCGCGCTGATCGACGAAGATCGGGGCCGCGCCCGTATAAGCGGGCGGCGTGATCCACGCATCGACCGTGATGACGTGGCCCGCGGCGCTCGCGAGTCGCGGCGCGAAGGCGCGCGCCAACCGCTCTAGCGGGTCATCGCGCGCCGCGATCAGGGCGATCGCCAGGACCACGAGCACGGCGGCGCGCAACGCCCGTGGATCGAGGCCGGCGATCCGCGGCGCCGGCGCCTTGACGCGAAGGTCGCGCACCGATTCGGCCATGCGCCGAATATGGGCGTGCCAAAGCGCAAGCGAGCCCGGGTCGTCGGCCCCCGAGGCCAGGCGGTCCTCGAGCGCCGCCAGCGGCCGGTGGCTGAGGCCGTTGTCCTCTTCCAGGCGCCGGTGCGCGTCGGTCGGCCGCGGGGGCCGAAACGCCTTCGCGGATGCGCGCCCGAGGGCCGCCAGCGCGGCGGCGAACGCGGCCAGGACGATCACGTGA
Organism: Rhodospirillales bacterium; assembly: GCA_047514975.1. Lineage (GTDB taxonomy): Bacteria > Pseudomonadota > Alphaproteobacteria > Rhodospirillales > JASLLV01 > JASLLV01. Next base: position 497 of record JAKZXM010000008.1, on the reverse strand, counting down.
AGCCAGCCGGGAATCCGCGGCAACAGATCGCCGAACGCCAGCGCCAGGAAGGCGCCGCCGAGAAGGACGGGCGGCCACCAGCAGCGCCACAGACGCTCGCCCAAGAGAACCAGGCGCGCGGTCGCGATCGGCACGGGTTTCGTCCTCGACGCCTTTCGCGTCATCGGAGCCCTCCCACCGCCGCCTTCCCCGCCAGGGGCGAATCGGCCAGCCAGTCGGGGATCGATTCATGGGCCATTAGGACGTCGTTTCCGATTCGCCCGCGGACCACGGCGTAACCATCATCTTTCACGAGCACCTCGGGCACGATCGCTCGCGCGTTGTAGCTCGACGCCATCACGGCGCCATAGGCGCCGGCGCTCCTCACCGCGAGCAGATCGCCCGGACCGACCGGCGGCAACCGGCAGCCGACGGCGAAGGTGTCGGCGGTCTCGCATACCGGCCCCACCACGTCCACGATCGCGGATCCGTCGCCCGGCGTCGGCTGCGTCACCGGC
>JAKZXM010000007.1:0-4412 GCA_047514975.1 Rhodospirillales bacterium | reverse complement strand
CCCTGATGCAGCGCGAAGTCCAACTCGCCCGCATCGAAGAGCGAGCCGCGGATGCCGATCTGGATCGTGCGTCGGGGGTCGATGAGGCGCTCTTCGATCGCGCGCCTGAACGGTGTGCCGTGGGTGTAGCGGTGACCGCCGAAGTAGGTGTCCCAGGTGTCGCTGTGGGCGTCGAAGTGGACGAGGCCGAGGGGCCGCCGGGGCGGCCAACCCGCGCAAGATCGGAAGCGTGACCAGGTGATCGCCGCCGGCGCTCAGCGGCGCCGCGCCGGCGGCGGCGAGGCCGGCGAAAAAGCCCTCGATTCGGGCGAGCGAATCCATGACGTCCACCGGGTTCACCGGCGCGTCGCCCACGTCGGCGACGCGGCAGAGCGCGAACGGCGCGATGCCGTTGGCGGGGTTGACCCGGCGGATCAGGCTCGAGGCATCGCGAATCCCGCGCGGGCCGTGCCGGGCACCGGGCCGGTTTGTGGTGCCGCCGTCCCAGGGAACGCCACAAAGCGCGATGTCGAGCGCGTCCGGATCGTCCACCAGCGGCAGCCGCATGAAGGTGGCGATGCCCGCGAAACGCGGCAAGGCGTCGAGATCGGGCGGTTGTGGGGATCCGGTCTTCTCGCTCATGCCCCTCCTCCGGCGGTTTCGGCGATGTCAGCCGCCGCCCTCCGGCGGCTCTGGCGATGTCAGCCGCCTTTGCCGCGCGGGTCAAGCGGCAATCGTCGAATTCGCTTGCGGGCGCAGCCGCGCACGCGCCATCCGGTCGGCGACCAGGTTGGTCGGCGCGTCCTCGAAGCGCGCGCGTTCGAAGACCTCCGAGGCGGTATCGTAGATACGCGCCACCCGCTCGAGCACGCGGGCGGGATCGTAGTCCGGTCCCTCGCAGGCCACGTCGATCAGCCCGCCCGCGTTGATGACGTAGTCGGGGGCATACAGGATGCCCCTCTCCTTGAGGGCGGCGCCGTGGCGCGGCCGATCGAGCTGGTTGTTGGCGGCGCCGGCGACGATCGAAGCCCGGATCCGGGGCACCGTGCGGTCGTTGATGATCGCGCCCGTCGCGCAGGGCGCGAAGACGTCCACGCGGGCGGCGTGAACGTCCTCGGGCGCGACGGCCCGAGCCTCGAGCTCGTCGGCCGCGCGCTCGACGCGCGCAGGCTCGATGTCGGCAACCCGGAGCCGGGGCCGGCCGCGGCGAGATAGCGCGCGAGACGCGCACCGACGTTGCCAAGGCCCTGGATCGCGACCCCGACGCCCTCGAGATCGTCGCGGCCCAATCGCTGCGCCACCGCGGCCCGGATTCCCGCGAACACGCCGTAGGCGGTCGCCGGCGGCGGATTGCCGGACGCTTCGGCGAAACCGTGGGCGAAGCGGGTCTCGCTTCTCAGCACGTCCATGTCGGCGACGGTGGTGCCCATGTCGTCGGCCGTGTGGTAGCGCCCGTTCAAGGATTCGACGAAACGGCCCATGGCGCGAAGCAGCGTGTGCGTCTTGCGGGTTCGCGGATCGCCGATGATCACCGCCTTGCCGCCCCCGAACGCGACGTCCGCCATCGCCGCCTTGTAGGTCATGCCCTTCGAAAGCCGGAGCGCGTCGTCGAGCGCGACGGCCTCGCTCGCGTACGCCCGCATGCGCAAGCCCCCGAAGGCGGGGCCGAGGACGCTGCTGTGGATCGCGACGATCGCCCGCAGACCCGTGCCGGGATCGGCGTGGAAGATGACCGCCTCGTGGCCGTCGAACGCGTCGCTGTCGAACACAGTCATCGCGGGCGCCTTCGTTCGTTCGGGCCGCGAGTGGTGCCCCTGCGGTAGAGATGGGGGTGCGGCGGGCCCGGGTTCAACCGGCCTCGCGCGCATTTGACGAACCGGTCACATCCGAACATTGGCCGCCGCCGAAACGCAATGATCGAGCTCACACACACGCCGGGCCGCAATATCGTGGCGCGGTCTGGCGAGGACACGCTGGATGCTTCGCCGGCGAGCCTGTATGAACGCGGCGATGAAGCGGTCGGCCTCAATCGGGCTTTTCGCAGGTCTGGGCGCGCTCGCGCTGGTGTTCGCGTGGCAAGGCGTCCGACCGGTGGCGGCCCGTCTCGGCGAAGCGGGCTGGAGCCTTTTGTGGGTGTGTGTCTTCGCGCCGCCTATCCAGCTCGTCGGCGCCGAGGCTTGGCGGCGGCTGTTCCCGCCCCAATCGCGACCCGGCGTGTGGCCGACGCTGGCAGCCTCGTGGATGGGCTCGGCGGTGAACACGCTGCTGCCGGTCGCGTCCATCGGCGGCGAGGTGGTGAAGGCGCGCCTCGTCACCCTATGGCACGGCGCTTTCGTGGACGCCGCGTCGACGACGGTCGTCGACAAGACCGTGCAGGGGATCGTGGTCCTGTTCTGGACCGTCGCCGGAGCCGTTCTGTTGTCGGTTCTCGTTCCCGACCCGGCGGTTCTGGCGGGCGCGGTGGGAATCGCCGCGGCCTTGGCGCTTGGCATCGGCGGCTTCGTCGCGCTCCAGCTCGGCGGCGGCGTCACGTTTCTCGCCCGCCGAACCGCGCGGTGGCCCTCGCTGTCCGTTCGCATCGCGGCCATGCACGAAGGAATCCGCGATGTCTACGGCAGGCCCGGGAGCGTGGTCGCATCCTGCGCCTACCGCGTGCTCGCGGACGTCGTGCCCATCGGCGAGGTTCTGCTGGCCGCCCATCTCATGGGCCATCCGCTCGGGATCGCCGAGGCCGCCGTGATCCGGGGCCTGACCGCGGCGACGCGCCGGCTCGCGTTCATGGTACCCGGCGCGCTCGGCGTCCAGGAGGACGCCTACGTGGCGATGGGCGCGCTGCTTGGAGAGCCGCCCGGGCTCATGGTGGCGCTGTCGCTGGCGTCGCGTGTCCGCGAGGTTCTGCCCAACGTGCCGTTCCTGATCGCCTGGCAACGGGTGGAGGGGATCGCGCTGTTCCGCCGCGGCCGGCAATAGAGCGGATCGTGATCGATCGAAATCGCGTGGCCGCGATCCGCACACCACGTGAATCTGGTTTAGCGATCGAGGCGCGGGTTCAGCACGTCGCGTAGCTGATCGCCCATCAGGTTGATGGTGCCGATGACGATCAGGAGCGCGATTCCCGGATAGACGCTGATCCAGTAGTGGCCCCCGAACATGTACTCGCGGCCGTTGGCGATCAGGAGCCCCAGCGACGGCTCGGTCGGCGGCAGCCCGACGCCGAGGAACGAGAGCGAGGCCTCGAGCGCGATCGAGTGCGCCACCTGCACGGTCCCGATCACGATCAACGGCGGCAGGCAATTCGGCAACAAGTGCTTGAGAATGATGCGGAACCGTCCCAGCGCCAGGCACTCGGCCGATTCGACGTATTCGCGGCGCCGTTCCACGAGCGCAGTGGCGCGCACCGTGCGTGCGTAGTACGCCCACTGGACGACGATGAGCGCGAACACCACCTTGTCCACTCCCTGGCCAAGCGCGGCCAACAAAACGAGCGCGATAAGGATGGTCGGGAAGCTGAGCTGCAGGTCGACGACGCGCATGATGAAGGCGTCGACGCGCCCGCCGGCGTACGCCGAGATCAGGCCGACGAACATGCCGATCACGAAGGCCGCCAAGCCGCTTGCCACGCCGACGAACATGCTGATGCGGAGCCCGAAGAAGATGGCGCTCAGCATGTCGCGGCCCTGGCCGTCGGTGCCGAGCACGTAGGTATAGCCGACCACGGCCTTGGACCCCGGCGGGAGCAGGTTTTCGAGGATGTCGATCTGCATCAGATCGTGCGGGTTCTGGGGCGTGATCCAGTTCGCGAAGAGGGCGATGAAAACGATCACGAGGAAGCCGAAGAACGCCGCCACGGCCACCTTGCTCTCGGAGTACTCCGCGACGAATCGGCGGAACGGCGTTTCCACGCGCGCGGGCACGTCCTCGACGGTCTCGACGGCGGCGGTCACGACGGCGCCCCCTGCAAGCGCACGCGCGGATCGAGGAGGGAGTAAGTGATGTCGACTACGAGATTGATGACGATGAAGAAGAAGACGATCAGCATCAGGTAGGCGACGATGATGGGGCGGTCGAGAACGTGGATCGAATCGATCAGCAACTTGCCCATGCCGGGCCAGGCGAAGATCGTCTCGGTGATCACGGCGAACGCCAGCAGGCCCCCGAATTCGAGCCCCAGCACGGTGATCACCGGGATCATGATGTTTTTGAGGACGTGGACCAAGATGACCCGGCGCCGTCGCAGGCCCTTGGCGTGGGCGAACTTGACGTAGTCGACGAACAGCACTTCGCGCACGCCCGCGCGCACCAGCCGAATCAGCAGCGCCATGAAGAAGAGCGAAAGGTTGACCCCCGGCAGGATCATGTGCCTGAAGCCGTCGACGGTGACGAAGCTGAACTCGACCCCCAGGATCTCGCGCGTGTCGCCCCGACCCGTCGCC
>JAKZXM010000006.1:0-2709 GCA_047514975.1 Rhodospirillales bacterium | reverse complement strand
ATCCCAAGCTCGGCACGGTGACCCAAGACGTCGCCAAATCGGTCGGCGACGTCAAGGGCGGCCAGGTCGAGTTCCGCGCCGAGAAGGCGGGCATCGTTCACGCCGCGGTTGGCAAGGCGAGCTTCAGCGAAGCGGCGATCGCCGAAAACGTCAAAGCGGTGATCGACGCGATCGGCAAGGCCAAGCCCAGCGGCGTCAAAGGCACCTACATCAAGAAGATATCCCTGAGCTCGACCATGGGCGCGGGCGTGAAGATCGACGTCGCCAGCGTTTTGGGGGGCTGAGGTGAACCGCGAGCAAAAAGAGGCGCAGGTGGCGCGCCTCAAGAAGGTATTCGCCGAGGCCCGGCTCGTCGTCGTCACCCACTACAGCGGCCTGAACGTGGCCGAGATGAACGAGCTTCGCCGCAACATGCGCGAGGCCGGCGCCGAGTTCAACGTGACCAAGAATCGGCTGACCAAGCTGGCCCTGGAGGGATCGCCGTACGGCGCGTTGGCGGATCTCTTTTCGGGTCCGACCGCGATCGCCTTTTCGGAGGACGTGCTCGCCGCGGCCAAGGTCGCGGTGCAATACGCCAAGGACCACCGCCAGCTCGTCGTCATCGGTGGGGCCATGGGCGAGACGGTGCTCGATGCCCAGGGCGTGGCGGACCTCGCGGCGCTGCCCTCTTTGGACGCGCTGAGGGCCAAGCTTGCCGCGCTGCTGAAGGCGCCGGCGACGCGCGTGGCGGCGCTGATCCAAGCGCCGGCAGGCCAGGTGGCCCGCGTGTTGGGGGCCTATGGGGCGAGCGAGGACGAGGCTTGAGCAATCTTTAATGTGGGCCATGCGGCGACCGACACGGTGGCCGGCGGCGCCTGAACCGAGGAGCAAGAACGACCATGGCGGATCTACAGAAAATTTCGGACGAGCTCTCGAGCCTTACCGTGCTCGAGGCCGCGGAGCTCTCCAAAATGCTCGAGGAGAAATGGGGCGTTTCGGCCGCCGCTCCGGCGGCCGCGGCAGCGCCTGCAGCCGATGCGCCGGCCGCCGCCGAGGAGCAGACCGAGTTCAGCGTCATCCTGTCCGCATACGGCGAAAAGAAGATCAACGTGATCAAAGAGGTGCGCGCGATCACCAGCCTCGGCCTCAAGGAGGCCAAGGATCTCGTCGAGGCGGCGCCCAAAGAGGTCAAGGAAGGGGTATCGAAGGAGGAGGCCGGAAAGCTCAAGGAACAGCTTGAGGCGGCCGGCGCGAGCGTCGAAATCAAGTAACTTCGTGCGTTACGCCTGTTCTCCCGCGAAGCGACCGCACCCGGTGCGGCCGCGAGTGTGCTTGTCTGCGGCGTGTGCCTTGAACACGCCGCCCCTCAATGAGGAACTGCAATGCCAAAATCCTCGCTGGTAGCGCGTCGGCGCGTGCGCAAGCGCTTCGGCCGTATCCCCGAAGTGTCCTCGATGCCCAACCTGATCGAGGTGCAGCGAAGCTCGTACGAGACTTTCCTACAGCGCGGCGTGTCGGCCGAGGCACGCCGGGACCTCGGTCTGCAAGGCGTAATCCGCTCGGTCTTCCCGATCTCCGACTTCGCCGGGACCGCGTCCCTGGAGTTCGTCAAGTACGAGCTCGAAGAGCCCAAGTACGACGTCGAGGAGTGTCAGCAGCGAGGCATGACCTACGCCGCGCCCCTCAAGGTCACGTTGCGGCTCATCGTCTTCGAGATCGATCCCGATACCCAGGCCAAGTCGGTCCTCGATATCAAGGAACAAGACGTCTACATGGGCGATCTGCCGCGAATGACCGGCAACGGCACCTTCGTCATCAACGGCACCGAGCGCGTCATCGTCAGCCAGATGCATCGCTCGCCAGGCGTCTTCTTCGACCACGACAAGGGGAAAACGCATTCGTCGGGCAAGCTCCTGTTCGCCGCCCGCGTCATTCCCTATCGCGGCTCGTGGCTCGACTTCGAGTTCGACGCCAAGGATATCGTCTACGTCCGCATCGACCGCCGGCGCAAGCTTCCCGTGACGACGCTCTTGTTCGCGCTCGGCATGACGGCCGAGGACATCCTCGGATTCTTCTACAACACCGTCGAGTACGCGCGTCACAAGGACGGTTGGAAAACGAAGTTCGTTGCCGAGCGCATGAGCGGCATCAAGCCGATGGCCGACCTGGTAAATGCGCGCACCGGAAAATCCGTCGCCACGGCCGGCGTCAAACTGACGCCCAGGGTGGTGGCCAAGCTCGAGAGCGACGGGCTCAAGGATCTCTTGGTCGGCAACGAAGAGCTCATGGGGCGCTACGTGGCCAAGGGCCTGATCGACGAGGCGACCGGAGAAATCATGGTCGAGGCCGGCGAAATGCTGACGGAGGAGAACCTCGTCGCGCTCGAGGAGGCCGCCGTCACCACGCTGCCGATGCTCGATATCGATCACGTCCACATCGGCCCTTATATCCGCAACACCATGGCGGTCGACAAGAACGGCGAAAGGGTCAAGGCGTTGCAAGAGGTCTACCGGGTCATGCGGCCCGGCGAGCCCCCCACCGAGGAGACGGCGGAGAATCTTTTCCGTGGGCTGTTCTTCGATTCCGAGCGTTACGACCTTTCGGCGGTCGGGCGTGTCAAGATGAACGCGCGGCTCGGCCTCGAAACCGACGACTCGGTGCGGACCTTGCGCAAAGAGGACATTCTGCTGGTCATCCGGACCATGGTCGAGCTCAAGGACGGGCGAGGCC
>JAKZXM010000005.1:0-2518 GCA_047514975.1 Rhodospirillales bacterium | reverse complement strand
GCACCGGCCCGCACCCCCTCCCGGCCGCCCCAATCATACGATGCCGTGGGTGGCCGGGTGGGGGTGCGGGCTGGTTCCGCCAAAACGGATAACGCGTTAATGGCGGCGCGCATGGACGAAAAAGTCGCCTTCATCGGGCTCGGGATCATGGGCTCCGAGATGGCCCGGCACCTGGTCCGCGCCGGCTACGACGTCGCCGTCCACAACCGGACCCGCGCCAAGGCCGAGGCCTGGGTGGCGGCCAACGGCGGGCGGATCGCGGATTCGCCTGCCGAGGCCGCCGCGGGCGCCCGTATCGTCGCCTCGTGCGTCGGCGACGACGACGATCTTCGCGCCGTTACCGTCGGGTCCGGCGGCGCCTTCGCGGCCATGGCGAGGGGCGCGCTCTTTTGCGACCACACGACCGCCTCGGCCCTGGTCGCCCGCGAGACCGCGGCCGCGGCCGCGGCGGCCGGGATCGCCTTCCTCGATGCCCCGGTCGCGGGCGCAGTCGAAGGCGCTGCCGAGGGCGCGCTCACCGTCTTCGTCGGCGGCGAAGCAGATGCGGCGGCGAGCGCGATGCCCTATCTCGAGGCCTACGCGCGGCGGATCACCCACTTGGGCCCGGCGGGCTGCGGCCAACTCGCCAAGATGATCAACCAGACCATGGTTTCCGCCAACCTCCAGTCGCTGGCCGAGGCCCTGTCGTTCACCCTCGAGACCGGCCAGGACGCAGGCGCGGTCCTGGACGTGATGCGCGCCTCGACGGCCGCGAGTTGGATGCTCGAGAACCGCGCGGACAGGCTCTCGAGGCGGGCGTTCGCGACCGATACCGGCGGGGTCGACATCATGATCAAGGATCTGGGGCTCGTTCTCGACGAGGCGCGGCGCCACAAAGTCGCGATGCCGGCGAGCGCGGTCGTCGCCCAGTTCTTCGCCGAACTCGCCCAGCAGGGCCGCGGGCGCTGGGAGACCGCGAGCCTCATGACCCGGCTCGGCGGTCTCGGCGGAAAGACCCGGTGATGGCCGGCGCCCGGTTTGACTCGTCCGGTCCGCCTTTATACGATTCCCGACTCGAGCCGGTTACGGCCAACGATGACCGGAAGATGGCCCGAACGGAGACTCGATTCGGTCGTCGGACGCCGCCATGATATGACCGGGATCATGTCAATGACCGCCGATCCAGCCGCCGGGAACGACGCGATCGTCGTCGGCGCGGGCATCGTGGGCGTCTGCTCGGCCCTTTGGCTTCAGCGCACCGGTTTTCGCGTCACCCTGATCGACCGCGATCCGCCGGGCGAGGGCTGCTCGTCGGGCAACGCCGGCAACCTTGGGATCGCGTCGTGCGTGCCGCCCGCCGTGCCCGGAATCCTGTCGCGGGTTCCGCGGCTTCTTTTCGATCCGGCTCAGCCCCTGTCGATCCGCTTGGGTCACTTCCCGAAGGCGCTGCCGTGGTTCGTCCGGTTCGCGCGCGCGAGCCGGCGCGAGCGGGCGATGCGGATCACGGCGGCCCGCGCAAGCCTTCTCGCGCGGGTGTTCGACGCTTACGCGCCCCTCGTCGCCGAGGCCGGCGCGGGCGATCTGATCGAGCGCACGGGCTGGCTCGCGGTTTACGAAAAACGCGACCCGTTGACCGGCGAGGCGTTCGAGTTCGAAATGCGCCGGCGGTTCGGCGTCGAAATGACCGTGCTTTCAGGCGACGAGGCGCGCGAGATGGAGCCCGCCCTCGGTCCCATCGCACGCTCGGCCGTCTACTACCCCGGGAACGGGCGGACGGTGAACCCGCTTCGCCTGACCCAGGTCTTCGCCCGGCATTTCGTGGGTTCGGGGGGCGTTTTGCTTCGCGAGGCGGCACGCGCGATCAGCATCGGCGGCGACGGCAGGCCCCGGGTCGTGACCGACGTCGGCGAGCACGTGGCGGATCGGCTGGTCCTCGCCGCGGGCGTCTGGTCGAGGTCGCTCGCCCGCCGGCTCGGATCCCGGATCCCGCTCGAGGCGGAGCGGGGCTACCACACGATGATGCCCGAGCCGGGCGTCAGCCTCCGCCGTCCGCTCGCCTTCGCCGACCGGGGCGTTGCGATCGCGACCATGGAACACGGGCTTCGGGTCAGCGGCATCGCCGAGTTTGCCGACCCGGACGCGGCCCCCGATTACCGCCACGCGGACCGCGTGCTGGGCCACGCCCGCGAGCTTATTCCCGGCCTCAATGCGGATGGCGCGACGCGCTGGATGGGGTGCCGTCCGGCGACACCCGACTCACTTCCCGTGATCGGCCGCTCGCCCCGCCATCCGGCGGTCCTGTTCGCGTTCGGCCACGGCCACCTCGGGCTCACCTTCGCCGCCGTCACGGGACAGTTGATCGCCGAGATGGCGGCGGGGCGCCCGACCAGCGTCGATGTCTCCCCGTTCCGGGCGGACCGGTTCTGAGCGCGATTCAGTCCGATGGGCGGCCGCGCGGCGGGCTCAGTCCATCTCGCCACCCCAAATGTCGCCAACGGTGAAGCCGTTCGGGAAGGGGTCGTCGGGGTCGAGGACATAC
>JAKZXM010000004.1:0-3661 GCA_047514975.1 Rhodospirillales bacterium | reverse complement strand
TCTGATCGCGCTGATCCTGCTCGCCATTTTGGGGCGCGGCATCGACAAGACCATCTTCGCCCTGATCGTGGTGCAGTGGGCGTACTTCGCGCGTACGGTGCGCAGCAGCGCGCTGGTGGAGCGCCAGCGCGAATACATCGAGGCCGCCGAGTGCCTGGTGCTGGGCCACCGGCGCATCGTCTTCCGCCACCTGCTTCCCAACTGCATGCCGCCGATGATCGTGATCGCGACGGTGCAGGTGGCGCACGCGATCTCGCTCGAGGCGACCCTGTCGTTCCTCGGCCTCGGGCTGCCGCCGACCGAGCCGTCGCTGGGGCTTTTGATCTCCAACGGATTCGATTACCTGTTGAGCGGGCGGTACTGGATCAGCTTCTATCCCGGAATCGCGCTTCTGATTACCATCGGCAGCATCAACCTGGTGGGCGACAAGCTTCGCGACGTGCTGAACCCGCGCCTGCAGCGTTGACGGGCCGGCGGCGGCGCGACAACCCAAGGAGGACGCGTTGGCGGACAAAGTCATCATCACCTGCGCTGTCACCGGCTCAATCCACACGCCGACCATGTCGCCGCACCTGCCGATCACGCCGGACGAGATCGCCAAGGACGCGGTCGCCGCCGCCGAGGCCGGCGCCGCCATCTTGCACCTTCACGCCCGCAACCCCGCCGACGGAAGCCCGACGCCGGACCCAGCCGTGTTCATGCAATTCCTGCCCAGGATCAAGCAGGCGACCGACGCGGTCGTGAACATCACGTCCGGCGGCAGCCAGAAGATGAGCCTCGACGAACGGCTGGCGGCGCCGCTCCGCGCGCGACCCGAGATGGCGTCCCTCAACATGGGGTCCATGAACTTCGGCCTGTACCCGATGCTGAACCGCTACAAAGAATGGAAATACGACTGGGAGCCGGCCTATCTCGAGGGCTCGCGCGACGTGGTCTTCAAGAACACGTACAAGGACATCGAACGCGTGCTGAAGGAGCTGGGCGAAGGCTGCGGCACGCGGTTCGAATTCGAATGCTACGACGTGGGGCACCTATACAACCTCGCCCATTTCCTTGACCGCGGCCTGGTCGCCCCGCCGCTCTTCGTGCAGACCATCTTCGGTATCCTCGGCGGCATCGGGCCGGAGCCCGACAACCTGGTCTTCATGCGCCGCACCGCCGACCGATTGTTCGGCGCCGACTACGAGTGGTCGATCCTGGCGGCCGGGCGCCACCAGCTCGGGCTTTGCACCATGGGCGCCATCATGGGCGGCAACGTCCGCGTCGGCCTCGAGGACAGCCTGTATCTGGGAAAAGGGGTGCTGGCCCAAAGCAACGCCGATCAGGTCGCGCGCATCCGCGCGATCCTCGAGAATCTCTCCCTCGAGGTCGCAGCGCCCGACGACGCGCGCCGTCGCCTCGGCCTCAAGGGCGGCGACCAGGTGGCGTTCTGAACGAGACTTGCGCAACGGAAACGACAAGCCATGCAACAATCCCTCGACCGGCCGCTGCCCGAGCCGATCACGCCCGAAGCGAAGCCCTACTGGGAGGGCTTGCGTAACGGCAAGCTGATGGTGCCCAAGTGCGCCAAATGCGGGCCCTTCTTCTACCCCCGCATCCTTTGTCCCACCTGCCATTCGCGCGACATCTCGTGGATCGAGGCGAGCGGGAAGGCGACGCTTTATTCGTTCGAGATCGCCCATCAGTCGCTCAACCCCGATTTCAAGGTGCCGCCGCCCTACGTCCTTGCGCTCGTCGAGCTCGCCGAGGGGCCTAGGCTTTTGACCAACCTCGTCGACGTGGAGCCGAAGCCTGAGGCGCTTTGGTGCGACATGGCGCTCGAGGTGGTGTTCGAGCGGCTGACGGACGCCATCACGATCCCGCAGTTCCGCCCCGCCGGTGCGCCCGCACCGAGGGGCGGCAGGTGAGGGAGCTCAGCAACGCGGCCTGCATCGTCGGCGCCGCCGAAAGCGACGAAATCGGGGTGCTGCCCGACAAAAGCGCTCTCAGCCTGCACCTCGAAGCCATCGCCAACGCTGTCGATGACGCCGGCCTGACCATCGACGAGGTGGACGGCGTGTTCACGGCCGGCCAGTACACGCCCGCGACCATCGCCGAGGCGCTCGGGATCACGCCCCGATACGTGGACGGGACCTACGTCGGCGGGTGCTCGTTCATGATTCTGGTCGGCCACGCACTCGCCGCGTTGCACCACGGGCTCTGCGATGTCGCCGTCGTCACCCACGGCGAGAGCGGACGCTCGCGCGTGGGCGGTCCGCGATCGCGCGACCAGAGCCTCAACGGCCAGTTCGAGTTCGTTTACGGATTCTACGGCGCGCCCAGCTATTTCGGTCTGATCGCGACCCGGCACATGCACGAACACGGCACCACGCTCGAGGACTGGGCGCGGGTCGCGGTCTCGACCCGCGCCTGGGCCTGCCTCAACCCCCGGGCGCGGTTCGACCAGCCGATCACCATCGCCGACGTCTTGAACTCGCGCCCCGTGTGCTATCCGTTCAATCGCCTCAACATCTGCCTGGTGACGGATGGCGGCGGCGCGGTGGTCCTGACCCGGCCCGACCGCGCCCGCGATCTCGCGATGCCGCCGGTGTACGTGCGCGGCGCCGGCGAGGGGACCGAGCACGTGCTGATGACCCAGATGAAGGACCTGACGTTCAGCCAGGCGACCCGCATCGCCGGCGAAAAGGCGTTCAGGATGGCGGACGTGGGAGCAGCCGACTTCGACCACTTGATGCTGTACGACGCCTTTACCGCGGGACCCCCCGTCATGCTGGAATCGCTTGGCATCGCCCGGCCCGGCGAGGGCGTGGAGTTCTTCGCAGACGGGCGTTCCGCGCCCGGCGGTTCGTTGCCGATCAACACCAACGGCGGCGGCCTTTCGTACACCCACACCGGCATGTACGGCATATTCCCGATCATCGAATCGGTGCGCCAGTTGCGTGGCGAGTGCGGCGCCCGCCAGGTGCCGGACGTCCGCCTTTCTCTGGTCAACGGAATGGGCGGAATGCTTTCGGCGGCGGGCACCCTCGTACTCGCGAACGAGGCCTGAGCGACGGGCTCGACGGTGTTCGAACTGCGCCGCGCAAGGGTTTGAAATCAGGATATTTTACCTTCGCCCGTGACGCGCGGCGGGAGTCGTGATAGAATGGCCGTTTCGTGAAGACGATTTGCTGACGCGCAAGGCTTTTTGGGACGGGGTCTCATCGCGTGGCTATAACGGCACTGACACCGGTCAGCGCGTTTGCGCTTGCTAACGCCACCCTTCAGATCCAGGTGGCGCAGTATAACGCGCGCAAACTCGTCGAAGCCCAGCGCGTGGTGGTCGCCGGCTTCCTACAGAAGATCAATTCGATCAACCGCGACGCGGGCGTGGTCCGGGGCGTGGTCGACGGGATCGAGGACGCGATCGATTTTCTCGGCCGTGTCGTCTCTCGCGTGGATTCGATTCGCACCAGGCTCGATTCCGCGGCCAGTTTCGCCGTGCTTGCCCGGAACGGGACGTCGCAGAGCTTCGGCGGCTTGGCCCGCAGCTTCAACGCGGCGCTCAACTCGCTCATCAACGCAGCCAACAGCACGTTCGACAGCCCGAATCTCATCGGCCCCAACGGGACCAGCAGCTTTTCCTACGTCGCCACCGATACCGCCGTAAATCGGACGGTGA
>JAKZXM010000003.1:0-9357 GCA_047514975.1 Rhodospirillales bacterium | reverse complement strand
GGCCCTGGTCGGCCCCACCGGCTCGGGAAAGACCAGTACGATCTCGCTGGTACACCGGTTCTACGAGGTCGGGGACGGCCAGGTGATTGTCGGCGGCCACGACGTGCGCGACGTGACCCAGGCGTCGCTCGGGGGCATGGTCTCGATGGTCCTCCAGGAGCCCTTCCTGTTCACGGGCACCGTGTTCGATAACATCCGCTACAGCACCACGAGCGCGACGCCGGACGACGTCGAGCGCGCAGCGCGCGCCGTCGGCGCGCACGACTTCATCGTCAAGCTGCCAGACGGTTACGAGACCGAACTCGACCAGCGCGGCGGGAACCTGTCGCTCGGCCAGCGCCAGCTTATCAGCTTCGCGCGCGCGATCGTCGCCGATTCGCCGATCCTGGTCCTCGACGAGGCCACGGCCCACATCGACAGCTATACCGAGATGCTCATCCAGAACGCGCTCGCCACGCTCTTGGAAGGACGCACCGCCATGGTCATCGCGCATCGGCTCGCGACCATCCGCAACGCCGATCGCATCATCGTGCTCCAGGACGGCGAAATCATCGAGACCGGCAACCACGCTGAGCTGTTGGCGCAAGGCGGGCTATACGCGCGCCTTTACAAGCTGAACTACGCCTCGTTCGACGACATCCCCGACACGCTCATCCGCAAGGCCAGCCAGGAATCGGTCGCGACCTGACCGGGGCAGGCGCGTTCCCGAGGCGGCCCGTCTCAGGGCGCGGACTCGATCCGACCCGCCGCGGGCGGCGGCAAATCCGCAGGCCGCTCGTCGTCTTCGAACTGCAGCTCTTCGATGCGGGTCGCGCGCCGCGCCACCTTTTCCGTGGACGTGCGGATTTCCTGCACGTCGTCGGTGGCCTGGGCGAAGTGGCGCTGCAGGTTGCCGACCCGCTTGTCGAGGCGCTCGACGTCGGTCAGCATCTTCAGGACCTCGGTCTGGATGACGCCGGCCTGCTCGCGCATCCGCGTGTCCTTGAGCACCGCGCGCACGGTATTGAGGGTCGCCATCAAGGTGGTGGGCGAGACGATCCAGACCCGGCGCCGGTACGAATCCTCGATGACCGCGTTGAAGCGCGCGTGAAGCTCGGCGTAGACGGCTTCCGACGGCAGGAACATCAGCGCCGATTCGGCGGTCTCGCCGGCGACGATGTAGCGCTCGGCGATGTCGCGCACGTGCTTCGAGACATCGGCCGAAAACGAGCGCGCCGCCTTTGTCCGGGCGGCCTCGTCCTTCGCTTCGCGGAGCGCGCGGTAACTCTCGAGCGGAAACTTGGCGTCGATGGCGATGGATCCCGGCGGGTTGGGAAGGTGCAAAACGCAGTCCGCCACCCGCCCGTTGCCGAGCTTCACCTGGAACGCGTAGGCCGACGGCGGCAACGCGGCGGTGACGATGTCGTTGAGCTGAATCTCGCCAAACGCGCCGCGGGCCTGGTTGTTGGACAGGATGTCCTGAAGCCCGACCACCTGTTGCGAAAGCTCGATCAGGTTCTTTTGCGCCGCGTCGATGACCGCGATCCGCTCGTGCAGGTGGCGAAGGGTCACGCCGGTCTTCTCGGTCTGCTTCGAAAGTCCCTCGTCGAGGCGCTTGGTGATGGCGTCCAAGCGCTGATTCATCCCCGATTGGGCCATCTGCTGGCCGCCGGCCAGCTCGGACTGGGCGGCCAACAGCTTCTCGGCCGCCTCGTCAAGCCGCGCCGCGCGCCGGGCGGCTTCGGCGCGCGCGCGCTCGGCACGAAACCAAAGTGCTGCGACCGACACCAGCACCACCGCGACGACGGCTATGACGACGGTTTCGCCCATGATTTCAGCAATGGCTTGAGAATCGGCTGCCCGGCGAGCTTAGACCAGCTTCGGCGCGCGCGCATCCCCGAAGTCGGCGGCTTGACGCGACCGGGCCGACGCCATATGTCGTGAACGCGCGCCGATCGGCGGGCCACGCCCGGCGCGCGCGGAATCAGGAGCGAACGTGGCGGTTCGACCCATCATCATCGCGCCGGACAAGCGCCTCAAGCTGGCGTGCGAGCCGGTCGAGAGCGTCGGCGCGCGCGTTCGCGCGCTCATGGTCGACATGCTGGAAAGCATGTACGCCTCGAACGGCATCGGTCTCGCCGCGCCCCAGCTCGGCGTCCTTGCGCGCGTGATCGTCCTCGACGTGGCCCGCGCGGACGACGAACCGCAGCCGTTGCGCCTGGCGGACCCCCAGATCCGCTGGGCCTCCGACGAGTTCGCCGAGGGTGAGGAGGGATGCCTCTCCTTGCCCGAGCACTACGCGCCCGTGACCCGCCCGGCCCGGGTGCGCGTCGCCTATCTGGATTACGAGAACCGCGCCCGCGAACTCGAGGCGGCCGGCCTGCTCGCGCGCTGCGTCCAGCACGAGATGGACCACCTCGACGGACTCCTGTTCGTCGATCACTTGTCCGCGCTCAAGCGCAACGTCATCTTGCGGAAGCTCACCAAGACCAAGAAGCTCGCCGCCGAAGCCGCCGACTGACGCGGCCATGGCGCGATCGGACACGGTTGCCGCGGCCGAAACGGCGGAAACCACTCCGCGATGCGCCTGATCTTCATGGGCAGCGCCGACTTCTCGGTGCCGATCATGGGCGCGCTCGCCGATGCGGGCCACGAGATCGCCTGCGTCTTCACGCGCCCGCCCGCCCCGCGGGGGCGCAAGCTCCGCCTCGCCCGCTCGCCCGTCCACGCGCTGGCCGAGACCCTGGGCGTCGCGGTGCGGACGCCCGAAAGCCTGAAGGAAGAGGCCGAGCACGCCCCGTTCGCGGCCTTCGGCGCGGACGCGGCCGTGGTCGCGGCCTACGGCCTGATCCTGCCCAGGCCCATGCTCGCAGGCCCGCGATTGGGGTGCCTCAACGTCCACGCGTCGGTGCTTCCGCGCTGGCGCGGCGCGGCGCCGATCCAGCATGCGATCCTCGCCGGCGACGCCGAGACCGGGATCACCATCATGGAAATGGACGAGGGCCTCGATACCGGCGCCGTCCTCATGGTCGAACGCGTGCCGATCGAGGCGTCCAGCACCGCCGCCTCCCTTTCCGAGAGGCTCGCGGACTTCGGCGCAAAGCTGGTCGTCCGGGCGCTTGCCGGCCTCGCCGACGGGAGCCATTCGGCGACGCCCCAGCCCGCCCAGGGCGTCACCTACGCGCCCAAGATCGCGCCCGCCGACGGCCGCCTCGACTGGCGCCTTCCGGGCGCCGCGCTCGAACGCCGGGTCCGCGCCTTCCACCCCCGGCCCGGCGCCTGGTTCGAGGTTGGGGGAACCCGCGTCCGGGTGCTCAGGGCCTCGCTCGCGGCGGGCGCGGACGGCGTGCCGCCGGGAACGGTTCTCGACGATCGCTTGCGCGTCGCCTGCGGCGAAGGCCCCGACGGTGCGTCGGCGCTTCGCGTCATGGAAGCCCAGCGCGGCGGCAGGGCGGCGATGGAAACCCCGGCGTTCCTGCGCGGCTTCCCGATCCCCAGGGGTACGCGCCTAGGATGAGCCGGCTTCGCTGCGCTCGAAAACCATCAGAAGGAAGGCGTAAACCAGGGCCACTTCCTCGAGCCTGTCGAAGCGCCCCGACGCGCCGGCGTGGCCCGCCTTCATGTTCGTCCGAAGCACCACGAGGTTGTCGTCGGTCTTGGTCGCGCGCAGCTTGGCCACCCATTTCGCGGGCTCCCAATAGGTGACGCGGGGATCCGAGATCCCCGCCAGCGCGAGGATGCTGGGATAGGCCTGGGCGCGGACGTTCTCGTAGGGCGAATAGGCAAGGATGGTGCGATAGGCGTCCGCGTCCGTGATCGGGTTGCCCCATTCGCCCCATTCCGGCGGCGTCAAGGGCAGCGCCGCGTCGCACATGGTGTTGAGCACGTCGACGAACGGGACCTCGGCGACCACGGCCCGGAACAGATCGGGCCGCATGTTGGCGACCGCGCCCACCAGCATTCCGCCGGCGCTGCCGCCGTGGGCGGCGATGTTTCCGGCCCGCGCGTAGCCCGCGTCGATCAGGGCTTCGGCGGCGGCGATGAAATCGAGAAACGTGTTGGTCTTCTTCTTAAGCTTGCCTTCGCGGTACCAGCGGTAGCCGCGTTCCATGCCGCCGCGCACGTGGGCGATCGCGTAAACGAAGCCGCGGTCCACCAGGCTGAATCGGTTGGCCGAGAAGCTGGCCGGCGTCGCGAAGCCGTACGAGCCGTACCCGTACAAAAGCAGCGGTGATTCGCCGTTCACCGCCGCGTCCCGGCGCCTGAGGATCGTGACCGGCACGCGCTCGCCGTCGTGGCTGGTGGCGAAGATGCGCTCGGCGCAATACGCGTCCGGATCGTGGCCGCTGGGGACCTCGTCCTCCTTCCGCAAAGTGCGCGCGCGCGTTTCCATATCGTAGTCGTAGGTGCGCTTCGGCGTCGTCGGCGAGGTGTAGGTGAAGCGGAGCGTCGTCGTCGCGAACTCGTAACCGGGCACGACGCCGAGCTCGAACGCGTCTTCGTCGAAGGCGATCTCGTGCTCCTCGGCCGTGGCGAGCCGGCGGACGACGATCCGCGGACGCCCGTCGATCCGTTCGAGCCGGACCAGGTGATCGGCGAAGGCGAGCTGCGCGCGAATCAGGCATCCGAGCCGGTGCGGCACCACGTCCGTCCACGCGTCGGGCGCCGGCGAGGCGACGGGCGCTTCCACGATCTTGAAGTCCTCCGCGCCTTCTGCGTTGGTGCGGATCACGAACCGCTCGTCGACGTGGGCGACGTGGTATTCGACGCCGGGTTCGCGGGGCGCGATCAGGCGCGCATCGGCGCTCGGCGCGTCGGCGTCCAGGATTCGGACCTCGGTGGTCGTGTTGTCGTGGGCGACGATCAGGATGAAGGCCCGGCTCTCGGTCTTGTCGACGCCGACGAAGAAGCCGGGGTCGGATTCCTCGTAAACGAGGACGTCGTCGGCCGGATCCGAGCCGATCGCGTGGCGAAAGACGCGCGACGGGCGGTGGTGGTCGTCGTGAACCGTATAGAAAAGAGTGCGCGAATCGCCCGCCCAGACGATGTCGCCGTTGGCGCGGGTCATCCGATCGGCGAGCTCGGTCCCGCTCTCCAATTCGCGGAAACGGACCTCGTAGTATTCGGATCCGTTCAGATCGACAGTGTAGGCGAGAAGGCGGTGGTCGGGGCTATGAGAGCAGCTGGCGACGCGGTAGAAGGCATGCCCCTTCGCTTCCTCGTTGGCGTCGAGCAGGATCTCTTCGCCGCCGCGCTTGCGAATCGGCCGGCGGCAGAAGACCGGGTGCTGGCCGCCGGCATCATATCGGGCGTAGTAGGCGAAGGCGCCGTCCGCGGCCGGCACGGTCGAATCGTCTTCCTTGATGCGCGCGCGCATCTCTTGGACGAGCCTCTTGCGAAGTTTGGCGAGATGCGCGAGAGCGGCTTCCGAATAGGCGTTCTCGGCCTCGAGGTAGGCGCGGATATCGAGGTCCAGCACGCCCGGATCGCGCATCACCGCTTCCCAGTTGTCGGCCCTGAGCCACGCGTAGTCGTCGATCAGCGCCTCGCCGTGGCGGACCGTTTTCACCGGGCGTCGGGGCGCGACGGGGGGGCGCGTGGTCATTGAGGCGAAGGCGTCCTTGTGGTGGCTTGGGCGCGCGAGCCGCCGCACGACAGGCGACGCGCATGGGAAGATACAGAAGAAGGCGCGGGCCGCAAATCGCCGATCGTGGACGCGCCATATCCGTCCTTTAGTTCAGCTCCGAGACGGCGGGCGCGGCGCGCTTGCCTTCTTGCCGTCCCGGACACCGGCGGGCGCCGGAAAACGGTCGCGGCGCGCCTCCGCGGGGACTAACCTTGCGCCCATGCACCGTTATCGAATCACACTCGAATACGACGGGACCGACTTCGTCGGATGGCAACGCCAGGCGAACGGCCTCAGCGTCCAAGAGGCGCTGGAGGACGCGGTCCGGGCGTTCTCGGGCGAGCGGGTCACGGTCCTGGGCGCGGGCCGCACCGATTCCGGGGTCCACGCGCTGGGCCAGGTGGCCCACTTCGACCTTGCCCGAGAGGCGCCGACAGACACGGTGCGCGACGCCTTGAACTTCCACTTGAAGCCGAGCGCGGTGGCGGTGCTGGACGCAGTGTGCGTGGACAAAAGCTTCCACGCCCGCTTCTCGGCGCTCGCGCGGAGCTATCTCTACCGCATCGTCAACCGCCGCGCCCCCGTTGCGTTGGAGCGCGGGCGCGCCTGGTGGGTTCCGGTCCCGCTGGATGCGGGCGCCATGGACCGGGCCGCGCGCGTCCTCGTCGGCCGGCACGACTTCACCAGCTTCCGCGCGTCCGTCTGTCAAGCAGACTCGCCGATCAGGACCCTGGACGAGCTCGGGGTCGAACGCGCCGGCGACGAGATCCGCGTCCGCGCCCGCGCGCGCTCGTTCCTGCACCACCAGGTCCGTAACGTTACGGGCACGCTGCGGCTGGTGGGCGAAGGCCGGTGGACCGCGGACAACGTCGCGGCCGCGCTCCGCGCCCGCGATCGCGCCGCCGCCGGGCCGACGGCGCCCGCGCGCGGGCTCTATCTCGAGGGCGTCGGTTATCGGGAGGGCGAATGCGCAAGGCCGGAGGCGGGCGCCGGCAAGGACGCGCGGCCTTCGCCGGCGCCATGAGCGAGGCCCGCAACCGGCCGACGCGCACCGGCGCGCGCGTTCCTCGCGAAATCTCGCTTTCCGGCCTGCTCGCCGTCGGTTTCGGGCTCGCCGGGATTTTTTCCTTCGGCCCCGTGTTCGTGCCCCTGGCGCTTTTGTTCAGCGTGGCGGCTTTCCTGCGCCGGCGTCCGGCGTGGGGCGCGGCCGGCTTGGTGCTGACGATCGTCGGGCTGTTCAGCTCGCCGCTTCTCTTGTCGATCCTTGGGCTCGGCTGGCTGATCATGCGGTTCCTCTGAGCGGGGGCCGCGCCCGCTCCGGCCCTATCTATAACCGGCTTTCGGCGATGGCTTTGATCAAGAACGAGAGCACGAAGTCCAGGACCACGATCCCGGCCGCGGTGGCGGGTGCGAGGTTGAGGGCGGTGCGCGCGATGAACCACATGTAGGCGGCGATCAGTGCGATGAGGCCGAGCAGCATCGTGTTTCCCGCCGCGACGGGGATCATGTGCGTGATCGAGAGCGCCTCGACGGGGATGACAACGGCGTTTTGAAGCACGAGCGCCCAGTTGTAGGCGACGATGTAACGGATGTAGGCGGACTCGCGCTCGAGCTGCCGCGCGACCCAAACCATGACGAGCGGAAAGGCAACCCAGCCGATCACGTAGCTCAGCGATTCGATCGCCACCACGCGGACGGCGGGCGCGTCCCACGCGCCGCTTTGGAAGCGGATCGCGATCCACAACAAAAAAAGCGGCGCGACGAAAGCCGCGCCGTAGAACGAGCGCCAGAATCCGTCGACGGTGGTGTTGAAAAAGCTCATGCCGCGGGCGTCGAAACGGGCCAGCCGGTATGCGCCGTAGAGCGCCGTGGTCGCCTCGTTGAGCGTAATCATGTTCCCCCGTCCGGGAAGAAGCGCGCGAGAACGCCCTCGTAAATCTCCGAAAGCGCGCGGATATCGTCCACGGCGACGTTCTCGTCCACCTTGTGCATGGTGGCGCCGACCAGGCCTAACTCCACCACCGGGCAATGGTCCTTGATAAAGCGCGCGTCCGAGGTCCCCCCGGTGGTGCTGCACTCGGGCTCGGTCCCGGTGGCCGCGCGGACAGCCGCCGCGACGATCTCGCTCAAGCGGCCCGGGGCGGTCAGGAACGCCTCGCCCGCGACCGAGACGTCGAGCGCGTAGCGCCCGCCTATCTGCGCGAACCGCTCGTTCAGCCAACGCTCCAGGGACGCGCCCGTATGGCGGTCGTTGAAGCGGATGTTGAACGCGGCGCGCGCCCGGGCCGGGATCACGTTGGTCGCCACGTTTCCCACGTCCACCGAGGTGAGCGCGACCGTCGACGGCGGGAAATGGGGGGTTCCGGTATCGAGCGGCGCCTCGTCGATGGCCGCCAGCATGGCGATCAGGCGCGGGATCGGGTTGTCGGCGAGCGCGGGGTACGCCGCGTGCCCCTGGGTGCCGAGAACCGTGAGCACCCCGTTGAGGCTTCCGCGCCTGCCGATCTTCATCATCTCGCCGAGGCGCTGGGGATTGGTCGGCTCGCCCACCAGGCAGGCGTCGATCGTCTCGCCGCGCATCCGCATCCACTTCAAGACCTTGACGGTCCCGTTGATGGCGGGGCCTTCCTCGTCTCCGGTGACGAGAAGGCTGATCGATCCCGCGAACGCCCGCTGCCTGCGCGCGAGGAACCGCTGGCTCGCGGCGACGAAGGCGGCGATCGCGCCCTTCATGTCGGCGGCGCCGCGCCCCCAGAGCCGCCCGTCCTCGATCCGTCCGGCGAAGGGTGGGCGCGACCACGCGGCCTCGTCGCCCGTCGGCACCACGTCGGTGTGGCCGGCGAAACAGAAGTTGGGGGGCGCGTCACCGATGCGCGCGTACAGGTTTTCGACCGCATCCGTTTCGGGCTCACGGAATTGCGGCCGCTCGCAGGCGAACCCCAGCTCCCGAAGGGCGTCGCCGAGAACGTCCAGCGCGCCGGCGTCGGCGGGCGTGACGCTGGGGCAGCGAACGAGGGCCTGCGCCAGCTCAACCGCGTCGATGGTGGCGCTCAATCTCTCAAGAGCTCGTTGATCGACGTGCGAGAACGGGTCTTCTCGTCGACCCGCTTCACGATCACGGCGCAATAGAGAGCCGGCCCCGGGCTTCCGTCGGCGAGCGGCCGTCCCGGAAGGGTTCCCGGCACGACGACCGAATAGGCGGGGATGCGCCCGAAGCGCACCTCGCCGGTGGCGCGGTCGACGATCTTGGTCGACGCGCCGACATACACCCCCATGGCGAGCACGCTTCCCTCCTCGATTACGACCCCTTCGGCGACTTCCGAACGCGCGCCGATGAAGCAGTTGTCCTCGACGATCACGGGGTTCGCCTGCAAGGGCTCGAGCACGCCGCCGATCCCGGTGCCGCCCGAGATGTGGCACTCGGCGCCGATCTGGGCGCAACTGCCGACCGTCGCCCAGGTGTCGATCATGGTTCCCGATCCCACATGGGCGCCGAGGTTAACGAAACACGGCATCAAGACGACGCCCGGCGCGATGAACGCCGAATAGCGCACGGTGCAGTTGGGGACGGCGCGAAAGCCCGCGGCGCGGAAGCGGGCTTCGTCCCAGCCGTCGAACTTGGACGCGACCTTGTCGAACCAGCCGGACCGCCCGGGACCGCCCGCGATCGCCGTCATGTCGTTCAAGCGGAACGACAACAGCACCGCCTTCTTCAGCCACTGGTTGACGTGCCAGGCGCCGTCGATTCGCTC
>JAKZXM010000002.1:0-4317 GCA_047514975.1 Rhodospirillales bacterium | reverse complement strand
CTAAAGGTCTGTTCTGGGGCCGGAAGCAGACCTTCAAATTATGAGTCCATGCTCTGGTTGCCGCGCGGGCATGCCTCGGGCACAATCGGCTCGGGATCGAACCATGGGCGAAGATGCGCGAATCGCCGTGGTCACGGGCGGGAACCGGGGCCTCGGCCTGGAGACCTGCCGCCAGCTTGCCCGCGCCGGGCTCGCCGTCGTCCTCACGAGCCGCGATACCATCAAGGGGGACACGGCCGCGCTCTGGCTCCGGCGCGAGGGTCTGCGGGTTGATAGATTCGACCTCGACATCGAGGTCCCCGATTCCATCACCCGCCTTGCGGCTCATCTCGAGCAGACGTACGGCCGCGTGGACGTGTTGGTGAACAACGCCGGAATCCTGCCGGGCCCCGCCGACCGGACCGCGCCCGACCCGGCGTCGGTGTTCCGTGCCCGCATCACAGACTTACGCGCCGCGATGACCACCAATGTCTACGGCCCGCTGCTGCTCGCCCAAGCCCTGGTCCCGCTCATGCGCACGGGCGGCTACGGGCGCATCGTCAACGTCTCCACCGGCATGGCGCAGCTTTCCGACATGGGCGGTGCCTGGGCGCCCTACCGAATCTCGAAGACGGCGCTCAACGCGCTCACCCGCATCCTCGCCGCCGAGCTCGGTGACACCAACATCCTGGTCAACGCGGTCTGTCCGGGCTGGGTGCGCACCGACATGGGCGGCCCCAACGCGACCCGCAGCCCGGAAGAGGCGGTGGACACCATCGTCTGGCTTGCGACCCTGCCCGACGGGGGGCCGAGCGGCGGCTTTTTCCGCGACCGCGAGCCGATCCCGTGGTGAGCGTCCCGGGACCGACCCCGAGTCGGTGATGGCGTCCGCCCGCGCGCGCCTTGCCGCCAACGCCGAGGGCGCGTTTTTCGTCGACGCCACCTGCATCGACTGCGCCACCTGCCGCTGGATGGCGCCCGCGACCTTCGACCAGGACGGCGGCTTCTCGCGGGTCTTCGCGCAACCCGGCGATGCGGCCCAGCGCCATCGCGCGGCGATGGCGCTTCTGGCCTGTCCGGTCAGCGCCATCGGCGCGACCGAGAAGGTGAGCTTGGGCGCCGCGAAGGCCGCGTTCCCCGATCCCGTGGCGGACAACGTCTATTGCTGCGGCTACCACGCGCGGTCGTCGTTCGGCGCGGCGAGTTACCTGATCCGCCGCAAGTGCGGCAACGTGCTGATCGATTCGCCCCGCTTCACCGCAGCCCTGGTCCGGCGTCTGGAGGAGATGGGCGGGGTCTCGGTCATGTTCCTGACCCACCGCGACGACGTCGCCGACCACGCGCGTTTCCGCGCCCACTTCGGCTGCGAACGCATCCTGCACGAAGACGACGTCGGGTACGGCACGCGCGACGTGGAACGACCGCTCGCGGGCCACGAGCCGGTGGCGCTGGACGACGACATCCTTCTGATCCCGGTTCCCGGCCACACGCGGGGCTCGGTCTGCCTGCTGTACGGCGACAAATTCCTGTTCTCCGGCGACCATGTCTCGTGGAAGCCGGACGCGGGGCGGGTGCGGGCCTCGCCCGGGGTGTGCTGGCACGACTGGGAAGAGCAGACCCGTTCCATGGAACGCCTGGCTGAGTACCGGTTCGAGTGGATCCTCCCCGGCCACGGCTTTCGCTGTCATTATCCGGCCGACGCGATGGCGGCCGAGATGCGCCGCTGCGCCGAATGGATGAGATCGGGGGTTCAACACCGAGGAGGGATGCGCGCAGCGGCCAATGGGGTTTCCGCTTCGGATCAACCGCGCCATACTGATCGGGTTCAGGCGGGGGCCGGCAGCTCGACGGACCGCGTGCCGCGTGGCGTCGGGGGAGGGATGGCGAAAGTCGAAGTCTCGGGTGTCCGCAAGGTCTACGCGAACACCGAAGTCATCCGCGGGGTCGACATCACCATGGAGGACGGATCGTTCGTCGTCCTCGTCGGGCCGTCGGGATGCGGCAAATCGACCTTGCTGCGCATGATCGCCGGCCTCGAAGACATCAGCGCGGGCGAGATTCGGATCGGCGAGCGCGTCGTCAACGACGTGCCGCCGAAGGAGCGCGACATCGCGATGGTGTTCCAAAATTACGCGCTCTACCCCCACATGAAGGTCTACGACAACATGGCGTTCGGGCTGAAGCTGCGCCGCGTGAACGGCGCCGAGATCGCGCGCCGGGTCGAGAACGCCGCCGGAATCCTGGGGCTTTCGCAGCATCTCGGCCGATACCCCCGGCAGCTTTCCGGAGGCCAGCGCCAGCGCGTGGCTATGGGGCGCGCGATCGTCCGCGACCCCCAGGTGTTTCTGTTCGACGAACCGCTGAGCAACTTGGACGCCAAGCTGCGGATGCAAATGCGGACCGAGATCAAGAAGCTGCATCAACGCCTGGAAACGACCGCGATCTACGTCACTCACGACCAGGTCGAAGCGATGACCATGGGCCAGAAGATTGTCGTCCTGAACGAGGGACGGGTGGCCCAGATCGGCGAGCCGCTCGACGTCTACGACCGCCCGGCCAACCTGTTCGTGGCCGGCTTCATCGGATCGCCCGCCATGAACTTCGTCGAGGGCAAGGTGCGCGCCGATGGGGAGACGCCCGCGGTTGTCGCGAACGACGGCACCGCGTTTCCGCTTCCGGCCGGGATCGCGCTTGGCGATGGTGCCCGCGTCGTATACGGAGTCCGGCCCGAGCATCTCGCGTTGCAGCCCGACGGCGGCCTTGACGCCACGGTCGGCGTGGTCGAGCCGACCGGTGTGGAGGAGCTGGTGGCTTGCCGGATCGCCGGTCAGGATTTCCGGGCCGTGTTTCGCGAAAGGCACGGCCTTCGCACGGGAATGACCATCCGGATCAGCCCCCAGATTTCCCATATCCATCTCTTCGACGCCCAGACCGGGGAACGCGTCGCCTTCGATCGGCGTTGAGACGTGAAAACGCCCGAGGGAGCATCATCCAGGGGAGCATCATCCAGGAGAGCATCATGATGAAGACACCAACAGCGCGAAATCTTCTGGCGGCGGCAGTCGTCGCTTTCGTCGGCGCGGCGCCCGGGGCCGAGGCGCAGGAAGTGGTCTCGGTTCTCACGACGTTCGGGGGTGCCGAGCTGGACGCGTACCGCAAAGTCACGGATCGCTATACCGAGCTTACGGGCAACGTCGTGACGATCGAAAGCACGCGCGATTCGATCAACGTTTTGCGCATTCGGGTCGCGAGCGGCAGTCCGCCGGACCTCGCCCTCGTCGCGCAGCCCGGCGTGGTGGCCGAGTACGCCCGCGCCGGCAATTTGGTGGCGCTCGTCAAAGCGGACGGCGGCGCGGGCCTTCTCTCGCCCGACGTGCTCAACGCCAACTACAACGCCGGCATCGTCGATCTCGGCAGGGTGGACGGCGCGGTCTACGGAATTCTCGCCAAGGCGAACTCGAAGAGCACCGTTTGGTACAAGCCCGCGTCGTTCGCCGAGCACGGGATCGAGGTGCCTGGGACGTGGACCGAGCTGCTCGCCGTTCAGGACACTTACGTCCAGGCGGGGAAGACGCCATGGAGCATCGGCGGATCGGACGCGTGGACGCTGACAGACTGGTTCGAGAACATCTACGTCCGGGTCGCCGGGCCGGACATGTACCGGAAGTTGTTCGTGACCCACGAGGCGCCGTGGACGGACCCCACGGTCGTGGCCGCGATGAACGCGCTGAAACGGATCATCGATCCGGCCACGAACTTGGCCGGCGGCGTCGACGGAACCCTTTCCACCGGCTTCATCTCGGCGGCGAACATCGTGTTCCGGCCCGCCAACCCCGGCGCCGAGATGTACTACGAGGGGGGCTTCATGGGCGGCATCATCGCCAACAACTTTCCCTCTTTGAAACCGGTTGCGGACTTCAACGCGTTTTTGTTCCCGCAAATCGAGGAACGCTGGGGGGCGCCGGTGGTGGGCGGCGGCGACCTGCTCGTCGCGTTCGCCGACCGGCCCGCGGTGGCCGCGTTCCTCCGGTTTTCGGCCGGCTCGGAAGCGAACACGCTGTGGGCGAAGACCGGCTTCATCGTCTCGCCCAACAAGAACGTGGACCTCGGCGTCTATTCGCCTTTGGGGCGGATCGACGCGGCGCAGGTGGTGAACGCGGAGGCCTTCGTGTTCGACGGCTCCGACCTCGCGCCGACGGCGTTCGGAAGCGACGCGCTGTTCATCGGGCTTCAGGACTTCGTCGCCGAGCCTGAACGGATGATGGACATTCTCGA
Source organism: Rhodospirillales bacterium (assembly GCA_047514975.1). Classification (GTDB taxonomy): domain Bacteria; phylum Pseudomonadota; class Alphaproteobacteria; order Rhodospirillales; family JASLLV01; genus JASLLV01. The sequence goes on along the minus strand of JAKZXM010000002.1, from coordinate 63 downwards.
CGAGCTCGAGAGCGTGGCTCGGCGGGTGTACTAAACGCGCGCGCGGCGGGGCGGGCTTTCGGC
>JAKZXM010000001.1:0-3232 GCA_047514975.1 Rhodospirillales bacterium | reverse complement strand
CCTACATGGTGCTCGACGGCGAGACGGGCGCGCCGCTGGCGCTGATCGACGGCGCCGAGCTGACGAAGCGGCGCACGGCGTCTGCGTCGGCGCTGGCGTCGCGCTATCTCTCGCGCGCCGACAGCGCGCGCCTTCTGATGGTCGGCACCGGGGCGCTGGCGCCGCACATCATCCGCGCCCATGCCGCGGTTCGACCGATCGAATCCGTCTGCATCTGGGGGCGCACACCCGAGAAGGCGGGGCGGCTGGCCGAAAGCCTGGCGGACCAGCCGTTCACGGCCCGCGCGGTGCCTAGCCTCGAAGACGGCGTTGGCGAGGCCGACATCATCACCTGCGCCACCATCTCCACCGAGCCGCTCGTACTCGGCGAGTGGCTGCGGCCGGGCCAGCACCTGGACCTGATCGGCGCCTACCGGCCCGACATGCGCGAATCCGACGACGAAGCCGTTCGCCGGGCGCGGGTGTTCGTCGATACCCGCGGCGGCGCGCTCAAGGAAGGGGGCGACGTGGTGATGCCCATCCGCGACGGCGTGATTTCCGCCGAAGACATCCAAGGCGATCTGTTCGACCTCGTTCGGGGCGCGTCGGCGGGCCGCGAAGGCGTCGACGAGATTACGCTGTTCAAGTCCGTCGGCACGGCGATTACGGACCTGGCCGCGGCAAGCCTCGCCTTGCAGCGGACATGATGGCCCGTCCCCGCCGGCCAGAGCGGATCGCGGTTGATTGGAACCGCGATGTGGTTGCGATCGGCTGCGCCGATCCGCTCGACCACGATCCGGTCTAGCGTGATGGCCGTCGACGTCAAGATTTGCGGTCTTCGCGACCCCGCGGCCGTCGCCGCCGCGGTCGACGGCGGCGCGCGCCTCCTCGGCTTCGTCTTCTTCCCGCGCTCGCCACGAAACGTCGAAGCGTCCGAATGCGCCCGTCTCGCCCAGGGCGTTCCCGAAGGCGTCGCCAAGGTCGGGCTCGTCGTCGACGCCGATGACGATGCGATCCGCGCGATTCTGACCCAGGCCCCCCTCGACATGCTGCAGCTCCACGGAAGCGAATCGCCCGCCCGCGTTCTCGAGGTGCGCGCGCGCTTCCGCCTCCCGGTGATCAAGGTGATCGACGTGGCGAACTCGGGCGACCTCGCGCGCGCCCACGCCTATGAGGACGCCGCCGACCGTCTTTTGTTCGACGCCCGGGCGCCCGCGGGCGCGGACCGCCCCGGCGGCAACGCCCAGCCCCTCGACTGGGGCCTGCTTGCCGGGGTGACGTGGCGGCTACCGTGGCTGCTCGCGGGCGGGCTGACCGCCGAGACCCTCGCCGAGGCCGTGCGCGTGACCGGCGCCGGCGCGCTCGACGTGTCGTCGGGCGTCGAGGACCGGCCCGGCGTCAAGAACCCGGGCAAGATTCGCGAGTTCCTGGCCGCGGCCCAACGGCTGTGACGGCCCTGCGCCGGCCACGTCGGTACTGCGCGCCGGCGCGGATCGCTCTATAGTCCCGGGGCCCGGACGGCTGGGCATGCCCTCGATCCGACCATGGAACAGCCCAACACCTTTCGCTCAGGTCCCGACGAGAAGGGGCATTTCGGCCAGTTCGGCGGCCGCTACGTCGCCGAGACCCTGATGCCGCTCGTGCTCGAGGTCGAGCGCGCGTATGCCGAAGCGTCGGCCGACCCCGGGTTCGCGCGCGAGAACGAGCATTACCTGACCCACTACGCCGGCCGGCCGAGCCCGCTCTATCCGGCCGAGCGGCTGACCGGGCACCTCGGCGGGCCCAAGATCTACTTCAAGCGCGAGGATCTGAACCACACCGGCGCCCACAAGATCAACAACTGCATCGGCCAGGCCCTGCTCGCCCGGCGCATGGGCAAGCGACGGATCATCGCCGAGACCGGCGCCGGTCAGCACGGCGTCGCCACCGCCACCGTCTGCGCGCTGTTCGACATCCCCTGCACCATCTACATGGGCGCCGTCGATATGGAGCGCCAGGCGCCCAACGTCACGCGCATGAAGGTGCTGGGCGCCGAGGTGCGCCCCGTTCAGGTGGGCTCGGCGACCCTCAAGGACGCCATGAACGAGGCGCTGCGCGACTGGGTTGCAAACGTGGACACCACCTTCTACGTGATCGGTTCGGTGGCCGGCCCGCACCCCTATCCGGTGATGGTGCGCGACTTCCAGGCGTGCATCGGGCTCGAGGTTCGAGACCAGATTTGGGCTGCCGAATCGCGGCTGCCGGACGTCCTTGTCGCGTGCGTCGGCGGCGGCTCCAACGCGATCGGCCTCTTTCACCCCTTTCTCGACGAGGCGTCCGTGCGCATGGTCGGCGTCGAGGCCGCCGGCCGCGGGATCGACACGCCCGAGCACGCGGCGACGCTCAGCCGCGGGCGCCCGGGCGTCCTCCACGGAAGCCGCAGCTATCTTCTCCAGGACGCCGACGGCCAGATCGTCGAGGCGCATTCGATCTCGGCGGGCCTCGACTACCCGGGCGTCGGTCCCGAGCACTCCTGGCTCAAGGACGCGGGTCGGGTCGAATACGTCGCCGTCACCGACGACGAGGCCCTCGAGGCCTTTCATTTGTGCACCCGCCTCGAGGGCATCATCCCGGCGCTCGAGACCGCCCACGCGCTCGCGCACACGTGCAAGCTCGCCGCTTCTCTCTCGCCCGGGGACTTGGTGATCGTGTCGTTGAGCGGACGGGGTGACAAGGACCTCGAAAACGTGAGCCGGCTGACGGCGGCGGCGGACGCGTGAGCGCGCCGGGCCGCCTCAGGGAGCGGTTTGCCCTGCTCGCCGACGAAGGGCGTGGCGGCCTCGTCGCCTTCGTCACCGCCGGCGACCCCGACCGTGCGACCTCGCTCGCGATCGTCCGCGGACTTGCCGAAAGCGGCGCCGACGTGATCGAGCTCGGCATGCCGTTCAGCGATCCCATGGCCGACGGTCCGGCCATCCAGGCGAGCTCGAGCCGGGCGCTGGCCGCCGGCGCCACCATGGCGGCGACCCTGGGCATCGTGCGCGAGTTTCGCGGCGGCGATTCGCGGACCCCGGTGGTGCTGATGGGGTACGCCAACCCGTTGTATGCGTTTGGCCTCGATGCCTTCGTGGCCGAGGCCCGGGACGCCGGCGTCGATGGCGTGATCGTCGTCGATTTGCCGCCCGAGGAGGCGGACGCCCTCGTCAGCGCGGCCCGGGCCGTGGGGCTGGACGTGATCTTCCTGGTCGCGCCGACGACCGGAGAGGACCGGATG